>JAJDBA010000163.1 GCA_029261675.1 Nitrospinaceae bacterium | reverse complement strand
ACCCAGTACAACGACATTTATGTCATTCAAAATGACGACTCTCGGGAACTTTGGTTTAAGGGCAATGGCGATTATTTCCTACAAAGCCGGGTGAATGTTGAGCGGCAAAAACAATTGGCATTGGTTTATTCCAATATGATGATGGCATCTTTGCTTTTTTGTCCCACGCCGCGCAGGTTATTGATGGTCGGATTAGGGGGAGCCGCGGTCACCAATTTTCTAAACGAACAGTTCCCAAGTTTGCATATAGATGTTGTGGAAATTGACCCCAAAGTCATTGAGGTTTCGAAAAAGTATTTTTTTCTGTGCGAATCTAATCGTTATCGGGTTTTTCAAGAAGACGGCAGGGTTTTCATTCAGAAACGAAAAGAACAAGAACCGTATGACTGGATTATTCTTGATGCATTCAAAAGTGGGTCGATTCCCTACCATTTAAAGACCTATGAGTTTTATAAAGAGATCCGCGCTATTTTAAAACCCGATGGGATCGTAGGTTCGAATTTGTATGGCAAGGGAAACTCTTTAAAGCCTCGAGATACAAAAACCTTCATGTCGGTTTTTCCGAATATTTATTGTTTCGAGGATGACGAACGCGTTGCAACCGTATTAATTGCCAATGGGGGGGAGCGTTGGTCTGAAGAAAAAATAAACGAGAGGGCGGCAATTTCTAATAAAATGCCCGAGCCGTTTTCGATGCAGGAGGTTGCGAAAACCTATCGCCCAGGAAAGTTTGTCAAAGAATCTGTGGCGAGGTTTGACGACCACTTTTCAGAGAAGGGTTTTTTACATGACGTGGAAAAAGAGAACCGATCAAGTGTTAAGCCCAGACGGTATCCCATAAAAAATATTCACTGAAAAACGAGAGCGTGGTTTTTAAGAGGGAAGATTGAAAACTTGAATTTTCCTGCCATCAAAGTTGGATACAGCCAACTGACCGTTGTGAATAGAAAGTCCTGCTGTTTTTCCAAGCCCTCCGATTCTATTTCCTCGCTTATGATAGACATCAACAACTTCGAGGTTGTTGTTCAAATGAATGACCTGGTTGTTCCAGAAATCGGAACCAAATATTCCATGTTTAGAATCGCAGGTAAGAAAATAAATGTCATCGAAACCCATCCCTTCGCGTGATACCTGATTGATCAATTTTCCGTCGGCATCAAAATGTTTTAATAAGAATTCTGAACGGTCGCCCACAAGGGTTCCGCCATCTTCCAAGCAGAAAACGCCACAAGGTGCCTTCAGGTTTTTTGATTGTTCGGCAGAGAAGGGGGCTTCTTTTCCATTCGAGTCAAAGATTGCAATGCGGTTGTTGTCGAGATCGGCGATATGAATCTGGTCTTGAGAGTCTATTGAAAGCGAAAAAGTAGGGCCGAAAACACCTTCTTCGAATTGAAGAGTGAAATTCCCCATCGCATCAAATTTTTTAATTACCCCGTTTCCTTCGTCAATGACATAAATATTGTCCTGACTGTCGGTAGCTAAATTTATTGGATATTTAAATGTCCCCGGGCTATTTCCCCAGGTCCCAAAGTGAAATTTGTATTTCCCTTCGGATGAATAGCAATGAATACGGTGGTTTTCATAGTCGGTTACCAAAAGGTCTCCTTGACTATTATGGGTAAGGCCTTGAGGGTTTAAAGACAACCCGATTTCCGAGCCAACTTTGCTAATTGAAAAAACTTGTTTTAACGGCGTTTGTGGAGTAGATGTATTTGCTTGTGCAAAATTTAAAATCAGATCAAGCAAATTCTTTGATCGCATGCTTCTCTTGAGTTTCAGTTCCAATCGATCTACATTTGCCTGCAGTTGGGTAATATCCGCAGCCACTTTTATAGATGCATCGATGTCAGAAATATCGTGAGAAGATTCGAGTTGTTTCTGTTGAAACCTTAAAGCCGCCATTTCAAAAAAATTCGCTTTTCTCTCGCGAGAAAACTCTCGGGTGTCGCTGTCTAATTTTTTAGTATAGATTTTAAGTTCATCGAACAATTGCGCGTTATCTTGAGGCGGGTTTAAAACCTGAGACAATGCTGCTCCTACAATCAGTCGATGCAGGTTGAGATTTTCATTGATATCAAGCCCTTTAATCATCCTGCGTATCAAGTTCAACTGAAATTCAAAAACAGCGATATTGTTGTTTATGCCAATGGGAGTTGTTTTATCTTCTGTGCCTACCTGTCTTAGTTGCGCGTCCAAATCTCTTCTTTGTCGCTCCATGTCATCCAATTGATCGAATAACTCTGTAGATTTTTCTTCGAAAACAGATTGTGCTTTCAGTATGTCGAGGCATTGCGTGATCAATTCGCTTTTTTGGTTTGCAAGGGACGCAGGATTATATTTATTGGGGCCCCATAGCAATATTTCGTTTTCAAATCTAATTTCAGCAGATTGTGACTGCAGGACTCTGGCAGTTTGCCCTATATCCATATTTTCAGAATCAAACGCAACGGATGAAAAATCGTTGATGCTGAGTTCTAGGGGCGAACTGTTTTTATTTTCCCAATAGGGCATGACTGAATCTAAAGTTTCCAGAAATTGCGGCTCCAAAAATTCCATTGTTTGCCAATGTTCATGGAAGCGGATCATTATGCGGGTTGCGTTTTCAGAGAAGCTGGAACTTGTGGTCAGGTCGCAGAGAAGTTTTCTGGCTTTTTCATTGTTGGTTGCCTGACGAGCTAGAACTTTCAAAACTTGAAAATGGGTTCGCATTTGGAATTGCAAATGCAAGAGAAGGTCCAGAATTCTGCCGCTGTAATAATTCTTTACAAGAAAGGAGGGGAGTTGATCGCCTCCTGCATTCCCTAAAATTTGCACCATGGACTCTTCGCATTTTTCTTTTTGATCAAAGTGCTCATTGATAGTATTTACTGAAGAATTCCACTGGCGACCCAGAAGGCCCGTAATATTTTCCATCTGTGTTTCATTGACTTCGCTTTCAATCAAGTAGTAAATGAAACTGTAAAATTGCTGCGTCGTTTTTCGAAAGTAATAAAAAGTATTGCGGGTTTTTCGAAAATTTTGTCTGTCTTCCTGTTCATATTTGTAAAGGTCTTGGTTGAATTCGCGTAGTCCCTGTGGATCGCTCTGGATCCGTTTTTGTTCTTGCATCTGAGTTTCATTGAGCTTTTTAGCGGCTTCTTGCCAGAGCTCGAAAGCGGCTGTCATGCTTTTTCTTGCTTCGTTGAGTTGGTTTTCGATCAATGGAATTGCAAGCTCAATACTTGATCCGGTAACTTTTTTTCCTTCAAAAGCCAGTCGGCTGAGATGAAGAGGCACCTCTGAATTTTTACCCTTAGGGTTTTTTTTGAGAAGGTCTAATGTTTGCTCCAGAGCCGCTAACGATTTGGGGTCGTTTTTATTTTTTGCTTGTACAAGTGAATAATAATAAACGTGTTCTGAGTTCAGAGGTTCGCTCGTTGCTAATTTTTCTGCCAGAATATTTTCTGTTTCTGTGGGAATTTGATATTTGAGTATTTTGGTGTCAAATGTTGAACCAATAAATAAATTCCCTGCAGAATCTATCCTTGTCAGGCAGGGCGCTTCAAGCGGTGTTTCTTCGTGTTCGATTGCGCTCAAATACTGACCGAAGGAGGTGTATATCTGAATCCGGTTATTGTTCAGGTCGGCTATGTAAAGTAAATCATTGGCGGAGATTGAAACACAAAGTGGATATTGAAACTGTCCCGGTTCATCTCCTTGCCCGCCGAAAGTTAAAATTTCCTGCCAATTTTTATCAAACTTTCGAATGCGGTGATTGCCGCTGTCTGTAACAAAATAATTTCCAAGGCTATCTGTGGCGATGGAGGTGGGAAACTCGAATAAAGGTGGCGCCAATAAGTTCAAAGGAGTTTCATAATTTTCCGCCAGCTCTTCTTCCAGAACCGTTCCTCTTTGCCCGACCCATCCCAAGGAATTACCATGACTATCAAAAAATTGAATGCGGTGATTGTATCTTTCTACAACAATCAGAGTTCCCATTGAGTTGATGAGGATGTCGTAGGGCTCGTTCAACTCACCTTTACCATCACCACATGAGCCAAAAGATAGAAGCGGTTTGCCCTGTGAGTCGAATTTCTGTATTCGATGATTCCAACTATCGGCTACAAAAATATTCCCTTCGTTATCTACTGCGATGCCTTTTGGATATTGAAGCTGGCCTTGTTCCTTGCCTTTTTCGCCAAAGCTGGTTATCAGGTTGAATTGCGGATCGTAAATCTGAATGCGGTGATTGAAATCGTCTGCTAAGAGAATATTCCCATCATGAGTGAAGCATAATCCAGATGGCGGAGATAATTCTTCTTTTGTTCTGAAAGAAGTATCGAAGGTTACGGGAAAAAGGGAAGTCATAGTTGCCTTTAGATGATACGGGGGGTGCTTTGAATAAGGGCGGTCAACCTGCCCAGTCAGGCCGCATTTAATCACAAAAACAGGGACATTACAAACGACCGGGGTGCTGATTACAGAGAATTAATTGATTTTTTGTCCTTAATCCATCGAGTGGAAAATTCGGGATTTCTTTTTGGATGGGTGAGCTATTTTTCTTAAATAGACTTATTGTTTCTCTTTGCGAATAAGAATAATTGGTAGTCCAGCGGAAACCCAAATAGTTTGTATTTCCATCTGAATTTCGCGATTTCAGCAAAGATGCTGTAGGCCCCTACAAAAAATAATTTTTTGATTGGATTTTCTATTCTTCCTTTTGCCCAAATTATGGTGTCGGAATCGAGGAACATAAAAATATAGCTAGATATCATTGAAACCAATTGCGCTTGTTTGGAGGTGACCCAGGGTGTTTGTTTGTCGTAAAGCTTCATATGAGCCCAGCCTTCTAGTTTCTTGGGCTCCTGAAAACCAAGTTCCACGGCAGTGTCGTATAACGGGGTGCCGGGGTAGGGCATGTAAATAAACATCTGTCCTCGGTTGCGGCTATCATAAGAAAGAAACTTGTCGAGCATTTCGATCGTGGCATCTATCTGGCTGTTTGTTTTTTGGGTCAGTTCCTGGTGGGTGTGGTTCAGCATGGGTATTCCCACAAGTGTGGAAAAGATAACTTTGACTCCGTAATCGCGGCATTTTTCAGCGAACTTATAATTATCTTCGACATCCATATCTTTATCGATGGCATCCAAAGATTCTTGGTCGCCGGATTCAGCACCACATAATATGCTGTAAGTGCGCGATTCTCTTAATAGCTCCCAAAGTTCGTCATCGGCTTCGGCCAGTTGTTTGGCACGGCCATCCAGGTTGCCGAGTCTCAGGGTCAAGCCTCTATCGATAATTCCTTTTAGAATAGCTTTGGCTCTTTTGATATTCACAAAAAACAGACTATCGTATAAATTAACCCCGTTGACGTTGTATTGGTTTTGAAGCTTTTCCAAGTCATCGAGAACTGCTTCGGGATTCAACCCAACCCATCCTCTATTGTTCACGGTAACTTCACTACAGAATGAACACCGATAGGGGCACCCATAGCTGGAAACGTAGTTGATAGTCCGAGTCCCAAACTCGGTGACCATAACGCATTTTTCAATATCAACGAGATGGTAGGGAAGGGGTGGCCAGTCATCAATAGATTCCAGGCTTCTGTCTGGGTTGGTAAACACTTCGCCGTTTTCTTTCCAAATCACTCCGGGGATGTCTTTATAGTTCTCACCGGCTTCAATTCTTTTTACAACATCATGGAGTGCCCGGGCACCCTGTCCTTTAATTACAATATCTATATATGGGCTATCTAGGACCTGATAGGGATGAACTGAAGGATGCCAGCCGCCCCAGATTATTTTTATATCTTTATTCGCTTCTTTGGCAATCTGACTTGCCTTGAGTCCGCCCTGGATTTGCAGGC
>JAJDBA010000162.1 GCA_029261675.1 Nitrospinaceae bacterium | reverse complement strand
GGGTGAAGTTGCGAGTGCCGTCTTTGGCGAAACCGGGAGGCTCTGCTTTCAATAAAACCAGAGCCGCTGGAAAAAAGATAAAGTTTAGTCCGAACGCCAGAGCGATTCCTATTGTCATGATCCAGCCGAAATCGATCACCGGGCGAATACCGCTTATAAGTAGGGAGATGAACGCAACGATCGTGGTGATAGCGGTATAAAAACAAGGTTGAGCCATGAGGCGGACTGTCTCCCAGACCAGTTCTTTCTGGCTCAGACCCGGGTTGCTGTCATTGATATCCCGATAACGCACAATCAAATGGATGGTCAGGGACATGGTGATAATGAGTAGAATCGAAACGAAATTGGATGAGATCACCGTCACCCGCCAATCCATTAATCCTAAAAAGCCCACCATGACCACAACGGTGATGATGCAGCAGCCCATGGGCAGTGCCACCCAGCGGAATTTTTTGAAGAACAGGCTGAGCATCAGAATCAGAAAAGCGATGACACCCAGCCCAAATGTTTCGAGGTCGTGTTCTATGAAACCAATCATATCTGTGGTGATCATGGGTACACCGCCCAAAAACATTTCAGCATTGGCGCGGTGCTTATCCATAATATCGCGAACGGCTTGGATGACATGGTCTTCTTTATCAAGAACACTGGCATGGTAATCGCGGAATTCTTTTTGCGCTTTTAAGAAGAGCGCCTCATCATTCGCAGTAAAATCAGCGCTGTTTATTTTTTCTCTGAGATCATTTCTTTGATAAAGAAGTTCGAAATATTTTTCATCGCGTTTAAAGTTAACGCGGATGATGGTGGTTTTTCCATCGGGACTCATCAACAGGCTTTTGTAAATCGGGCTTTCAAGAAACTCTTTTCGGGCCAGCTCCCGATCCACTCCTGGTGTTTCCAAGGTGCGAATATCAGTCGCCAACTTGCCAATCTCTACCCTAGGGCTGTTCAGCAAAGGGACATTTAAAATATTGTCTATGGAATGAATGCGATCCAACCTCGACAATTCATCACTGAGGTCCTTCAGATCTGCAAGGACCTCATCGGACATCATGTCTTTTTTGGGCGAATAGGTGATGACGAGAAAATCATCGGATCCATAAACCTTGCTTATTTTTCGATAATATTCGAGGGCGTTATCATTCTCCAAAACCAGGGATTCTGCAGAGGCATCCAGCTTGAACTTGGGGATGTGATAGGAGAATCCAGCAACCACCAGAGTAACAAAAACCAGTGCCCAGACAGGTTTTTCAATGACCCATTTGAAGTACATGTCCGATAAAATATTTTTCAAGGGATAGTCCGATATTAGTTTGAGGTGTTTTGTCCGCTTAAAATTCCGTGCGGGTAGGCGGGGGTTATTTTATACTTAACTGCAGATCGTGCCAATAGGTAAAATAAACCTTTTGTGAGCTTTATTTCTACGCATACTGGTTCAGGTGATTTTTTATAGTTCCAATAGGACAACAAAACTGTGAATTCTTTTTTCAAACCAATACTCCAATATTTTTTAGTTTTTTCTCTGGTCCTTGCGATGGGAATGTCTGTATGGCTTTTGCCCAGACCCGTTAATAAAAAGGAAGAGGCGATCACTCCGCCTATTAATGCAAAAGACGAAGCCGGTAGATTTATACAACAAGCGTCTGAAAACTTTTTCTATCACGAATTCGACCAAGCCATCGACAACTATAAAAAAGCCATAGTTATTTATGAAAGGGAGGGGAAACTAAAAACAGCGGCAAAAGTATTTGAGTCCATCGGTGATCTATTTAAATTTCGTCGGAACCTTAAAGAAGCAGAAACCCATTACAAGCTGGCTATGGAAAATCATAGAAAAAATCAGGACTCACTTGGGGAAGCACGCGCCATGAATCTGGCGGGTGATCTTTATATGGAAAGAGGAGATTATTCGTCCGCCGGGGTTTGGTATAAGAAAGGGTTGGCGTTGATAAAAAATGATCCACCGCATCTTACCAAAGCATTGCTGTTGGAAAACCTGGGCCATTATTTCTGGAAAACAGAAAATATTCCTGAAGCGATTGTACAATTCACCGAATCTCGAGAAACTTTCGCCATACTTGAAAACCAGATGGGATACGAGCATATAAGTGCAGTACTCAATAAACTTCGGCGTGGGCAGTCTCAAGATATCCCTGATGAGGGGCTTGTCTACCACAACTCTCCAATGTCTGGAAGAAAGCAGTGATTTATTAGGAATTCATCGAGTTATTCCCATATAATAAAGGGAACACGAAATAGAAGCGAGACACAGAGGCAGAAAAGAGCGGATATAGGGCATAGGCTCTTCTTGCTGGCATGGATTTTTCATCGAGAATATTTAAAAGGTAAAAACGTTGAACATCATCTTGAATAGCTATTGTAATTTAAAATGCAATTACTGCTTTGCCGATGAGTACATGGAGGAAAACGTCAAAACTCCTGATAAATCGATGGATTTCGATTTTTTTCAGAACGAACTGTTACCTCGAATCAAGACCGCTTCCCTCATCAATTTTATGGGAGGTGAACCTACTCTGCATCCGCGATTCAATGACATGCTTTCCAAAACTTTGGATAATATGCAACCCTTCACATTTCTTGGCGTGTTTACAAATGGATTGATGTCGGATAAAGCTCTCGATCTGCTTTTAGATTTAGTCGGTCGTGGAGGCAGTATAGAGAAGCAGATACAGTTTTCCGTTCTGCTCAACTGGCAGACGATGGAAAACATATCCGAAAAAAATCATGCGCGTTGTAGAGAAGTGGCCGAAGCCATTCTAGGTAAAAATGGATACGGGCTGATGTTCAGCCTGAACCTATATTCCATCAAGCAAGACCTGGCAACTCAGATTTGGGAGATAGATGAAATTTATCAGGGGCTGGGGCTACCACCTGGGCAGAATTATAAGGTTCGTGTCAGTCCGGCTTTCCCAATAGTGGGAGAAGAAGGGCATATCACTTTACCCATTAAAGACTACCCTAAAATGGGCCGTATGATGTTAGACCTGCTTAAAGATTTTCCGCAATTGCGTTTTCGTTTTGACTGTTCGTTCCCGCCCTGCTTGATGGACGATATAAAGGAAGAGGAATATCCTCTCGTTGAACGGTTCATTTATCATGGAAGTCAGTCCGTGCCGGATATTACCGAATGGAAAAACAAAGATGTTTATTTCGGTTGTGCTGATGATAGCCCGATGGACATTGACCCTAAGGGCGATTGTTTCAATTGTTTTCCTTTCCATGACAAAAAGTTGGGAAATATTCAGGACTTCAAGCAGGTCAACGAACTATCTATTAAAAAAATGCATACTAAATTCTTGAGCCACGTTTTCGAAGCCTCGCCCAACGAGCCCTGTAAAAGTTGCCCGCATTATATGGTCACCTGTTCCAGCGGTTGCTTCGCCTATAATTTCAAATAACCCTAATAAATCATCTGCTTTCTCCATTCTCACTCTAAAGGAATAAATTCCATTCCCCACATATCTTAACTATTAGAGGTTCAATTGTTAAGGAGAGTTGAAATGAATCGAATTATTTTGTTTTTCCTGGTGCTATTTATAACCGTTCCAGCTACGCTCACTTGGGGTGAGCCTCGAAGTCCACATCCTGGGAAAAAGATCCAAGGTGGGTTGGAGTTTTTGCCGTTATGTCCGCAAGTGAGAAAAACCCAGCAAGCTCCTGATGCGTTTTTGAAGTTGAAGAGCCCGATTCCTGCTAGTCCCGAAAATATTTTTGCGGGGCAAACCTTGTTTCATTTCGATGCTAAACCGGGGCCCTGTCGTGCTTGTCACGGAATCAGCGGAAATGGACTCGGAATTTTATTTCGTGAGTTAGCTCCCAGTCCGCGCAATTTTACTTGTAGTCAAACCGTAGACCCGCTGCCCGATGGACAATTGTTCTGGATCATCCAAAACGGTTCTCCGGGAACAGCTATGCCCGCATTCAAAAACTTGGATGACGATCAGATATGGCAATTGATTCATTACATCCGGCATTTTTCAGGAGCTGGGGATTAACTTTTTTATAAGTGTGGAGCGTTGAAATGGAAAAAATTCACAACTATATGGCGGAATCTCTTTTAAGTATTAGCCCCACAGCAAGCATTCTGGAAGCCTCGCACGTTATGAATGATACCGAAATCCATTCTTTACTGGTCGAAGAAGGGGGAGAATATATTGGCATCATTACCAATCACGATATCAGCAGAAAGTTGGTCACAGAAAATCTAGACCCAGAAAAAGTGCGGGTGGCAGAAATCATGAGCTTCCCTCTCATCAAACTCGAAAGTAATGAGAGCATGGAAAAGGCCGCGCAGGTTATGCGCGACCATGCTATTCACCATCTGGCAGTAACAGAACACGGGCAAATGTTAGGAACCTTATCCATCAATGATTATCACAAATATCTGGTCTTGAAGCACCCCAAGTGATTTTTATGTCACTCTGAAATTTTTTTGGTTAGAGTGTTTTACGAAAACGAACTACCTCGCCATATTGTTCTTTGTTGAACCCCGGCAAACAGTCTGAATAAACGGTTTCCGCATAGACATTATTTATATTTTTCAAATTTTCAGAAGATAAACTTTTGACGATTGCGGTCTCCAGCCCTTCGACATCAATTTTTAAAATATCAATATGCCCCTCCTTTTCGAGGATGCCCGAAATAATTTCTTCCACCTTGCGAACCTGAACTTGAATCGTTTTGGAAAGGTTACTCTCAAGTCCGCCGTACCTACCTGTTGCTTCGAAACCAAAATCGGCGCGACCATTTTCTAGGCCTACCGCAACCTCTTGCAATTCGTATCTGTTTTCAAATCCCTGCAGATTGGTTTTTAGTCTGTCGATATTTTCTGGAAGAGGTTCGAATAAATAGATATTGATATTCTTATTGCGTGTCAAAAAATACCCCGCGCTGATTCCAATATTTGAACCAAAATCTACCACGCAGGAAATTCCCTTTTCTGCCGGATAATCTATTTTCCCATAGCATTCCACCATGGTTATCATATCGTGGAAGGAATAAAGCCACACTTCTTGCTTTCCTAATGGGGTTTTTACCGCGAGTTTTTTGGGATAGTCACCTTGCCCAAACACATAACGCCGTATAATATCTATGGGGTGATCAAAATATTTAAAAATATTAATTAAAGCGATATAAAACGGCTTATTAAAAAATGCTCTTATTATTTTTCTTAGAGGTCTTTTATTCATCAAGAACTATCAACTTTTCGGGTAGTCAAACAACAAGCTAGATTGAGCTCTGATGAGAGTTTAATCCATGCGGGAGACAATATCCATCAACGATTATTATAAAAATTTACTCTTGAAACATCTCAGATTGTTCCTTGTGATTCTTTGTTTGCAATCTTCATGGGCCGAAGCTCAGGAACATCATTTCACCAATCCACAGGTGCGCGTTCAGGTAACAGCGGAGACCCTGAATGTTTCAACCACGGGCTACCCTAACCATAAATGGGAAAAGGTCAATCCCAATCGACCGTCTAAACAAAATTTTAATTTTAAAATTCCTCGGCATCCGAAAATAGCATCTCGTACCACGGCTGTTCCCTCGCGCGGGCCCATTGCAGTAGCCGTCAACGGCGTGGTTTTCTTCGGCCCCGAAGACCGGGAAGGGAAAATTGCATTGGAAAATCATGGGCTCGATTCGTGTCAAGGGCATCCAGCTCCATCCGGAGTTTACCATTACCACTGTACACCGGGATGCGTGCATAAGGATTCGCCCAATCAACATTCGCCCGTGATCGGTTATGCCTTTGATGGATTCAAAATATACGGGCTCCAGGGTGAAAGAGGTCTTTTGCCGAAAGATCTGGATCGTTGCAACGGTCATACAGACAAAGGCCGAGGTTATCATTACCACACCACAGAAAATTTCCCCTTTGTGCTGGGCTGCTATCGGGGCACACCGACATTGGCAAACTACGACCGCAATCAGTAAGATTCTGAATCTAGAAATGAAAGAAGAGGCAGAAACGGCAGTAACCTGATGCGCCAATACTGCGAAACAGATCGCCAGAGATATTGTCCAAATATGCCACCCAGTCGAGCGATGATGCAATGCATGATGCGCAACAAGAATAAGTTCAGCGCCCAGTGCAAAAAAGCCTTACAGAATCATCGACCACCAGGTCGGCGATAATACTTTTTATTTTCTTATCAACCTATCCAACGTTATAATTCTTTGGCTTGGTCAAACCCTGCCTTTTAACTTTCATGCTTGAATTGTTTTTTTGCAGGTTCCTGCATCAATTTCCCATCACCCTCTTAAAAAAATATTAACACTTATTTTGAGATTTAAAATGAAGCTAAAAAGTATACTCACAATGTTTTATGCAGTTTTCATTCTTTTTTCGTTCCCGCAATCAGGGTATTCAGATGTTATAAATTTAAAAAATGGGGACACGCTTACGGGAACAGTGTTAACCCTTTCGAAAGGGATTCTAAACTTTTCCACCCCTTATTCAAAAAAAATAGAAATAGTTAAATCGGAAATTAAGTCATTGGAAACCGATCAACCGGTAAGAGTACACCTAAAAAATGGATGGAAAATAAAAGGCAAGCTACGACCAACGGAAGAAGGTCAATATTCAATCCGCACAAAAAGTTCGAATCAGAGAGCAACTATCGACTTTGAGGAAATAACATCTATCAATTCATCCGAAGAAAAACCTAGACCTTGGGAAGGAAAAATCCATGCGGGGGGCACACACCAATCAGGGAATATAGACCGAGTCACCTTTAATTTAGGAGGCAAGGGAAAATTAAAATTCGGCAAAGAAAGAATTGAACTAAAGTTTCTCACTACTTACTCAGAAGAGAATGACAAGATAACTTCAAGAAATACCTTTGGGCGAATGCAATACAACCATTTATTTACGGAAAAATGGTATGGACTGCTATCTATGGAAGCGCTCAATGATAAATTCAAAAACCTGAATTTGAGGCTGGCAGTGGGGCCAGGCGCAGGCTACCATTTTTGGGATGATGATGTGAAAAGTTTGAAATTGGAAGCGGGTATTACTTATTTTTCAGAAGATCTTAAAAGTGGCGAAGATAGGCAATTCATGACAGGGCGACTGGCTAAGAAATTTGATTACAAGTTTTCAGAAGTATTCAGTTTTAGTAATGATGCGATTATATTCCCCAGTTTTGAAAAAATAGGCAACATGATACTTCGAAATGAAGCAAGTTTAGAATCTCGACTGTTAGAAGGCTGGTCTTTGAATTTATCTCATATCCTTGATTACAACAACGATGCTCCTGCAGGCACAGGCGCCACCGATTCTATGATCACGTTTGGATTGCAGCACGAATTTTAACCATTTCTTTTCTACAATATAAAGATACATAAAACAAAATGAAAATCTGGGTGGATGCAGACGCTTGCCCTAAAGCGGTCAAGGAAATCTTATACCGTGTCGCAGAGAGGACAGAAATAACCGTAACCTTGGTTGCCAATTCACCACTGCATCTGCCTCACTCTTCTTTTATTAATTTAATTCAAGTTGGTTCTGGGGCAGATATTGCCGATGACGAGATAGCAGACAAATGTGAAGCGGGAGATTTAATCATCACCGCAGATATCCCACTTGCGGCGCGTATTGTGGAAAAAGGGGCTCAGGCTCTTGATCCTCGTGGAACGATATACGACAGCAACAACATCGGTCAGATATTAAGTATGCGTAATTTCATGGATGAACTGAGAGGAAGTGGAGTAGAAACGGGTGGCCCAAGTGGATTCGGCCAGAAAGAGAAGTTTAAGTTTGCCAATGCGCTGGATAAAATCATCGCGCAAAGATAAGAAGGTTCGACTGTCTGGAAAGGTTATGTATCGGAGAATCAGTTTTTTTGTTATGCGGCTGACTTTATATTTTCTCTAACCATTCTCGGGCTAGGCCTATAGCGGTGATGATTTGACCCGGTTGCATTTTCTTCTCTATGATATCCGCATTTTTTTTGCCTGTCGCATTGCCGTTGACCCCTGCAATATTGAACCATTTATGCGCTTCAATATAATTTTGCTCGACCCCAAGGCCTTTCTCATACATTAGACCGAGATTAGACTGAGCGCCAGAAATTCGCTGCTCCGCCGATAGACGATACCATTTCACTGCTTCCTCATCATCCTTTGGAACACCTTCTCCTCTGCTGCACATCAGTCCGAGATTATATTGTGCTTGACCATAGCCTTGTTCAGCCGCCCGCTTGAACCACCAGAATGCTTCGAAGTAATTTTTTTGTACCCCTTGTCCTCGGCGATACATCACGCCAAGATTGTGTTGAGCCTGGGCCAACCCTTGCTCTGCTGCAAGGCGATACCATTTTACCGCTTCATTGAAATTCTGCTCTACTCCTTGTCCCTTGCCATACATCAGCCCCAAATTGGTTTGAGCTTCGGCGAATCCTTGCTCCGCTGCGAGCCGATACCATTTAATCGCTACCTGATCGTCTTTGGGAATTTCTTTGCCAAGGCTATACATCAGGGCTAGGTTATACTGTGCGTCCGCTGCACCCTCCTCAGCCAACTGTTTCCACTCATCAAAATTCATATCACCATCCATTTTATCAGCGCCTTGGCCTTCAATAATCCAAAGCTATAATGAAGGAGCATAATAGTCATGCTTGTCTTTAAAGATTAAAATAGCATGTCATAGGGAATTGCAAAAGCCATCAATAATAGGAAGATGAGCAAAAAAGTGACAATAAAAAAAATTATCATACACCGTGTGATCTTTTTTATAACCTATTCCTCTATCACCCTGCCCCACTTTATTCTTTAATTTAAAAATATTGATTTATTTTCAATGTCTTAACTCCTATTGATAAAAATTTTTTAGCATTGGCATACAGATTGCAAAATAAATAGATAAGCGTGCTAACGAAATTCTGAATGGCAGGCCAGCGAATGATTCCTCGGTCACCGACCGCAAAGATTCTCCGCCCCCTCCCCCAAAAGCAGAAAAACTATTAATTAATATCGACCCATAGGTGTGAAATGAAAATCAATGCAAAGGCGATCATCAAAGACGATTTAAACTGGTTTTTAGCAAAAATGAGTGGAATTCAAGCGTTTTCTGTTCTTTCAGATAAAGAGCTTATGGAGATTGTTTCTCAAATGAAAGCATTTGAATTTAAGGCAGGAACGACGCTGGTGAATCAGGGAGAATCTGCAAATCTATTCTTCATTGTTCAGGAAGGCGAGGTGGAAGTTTCGGTGAAAAAATTTTTGTTCCGGGAAAAGAAAGTGGCTGTTCTTGGATCGGGAGATTTTTTTGGAGAAAGTGTTTTAGTGTCGGACTCGAAACGAACCGCTACTGTCACCGCTACAACCGATACCACCTGTTTTGTTTTATTGAAACCCAGTTTTAAATCGATGCTAGGCCAAAATCCGCTTTTTAAGGAAAATATAAAAACCGTTTTCTCAAGACGAAAATTGCAATTGAAGAAGGCCTGAGGCTACTCAGGGTTTCCTTGATTTTATTGCGAAAACCTTGTCTCCGAAAATTTCGATGGAATAATTCTTTATCTCTGCCATGACAGAGAGGGTTTGATTGCAGAAAAAGCTGATATGCGTGAGATCATCCTTATACCACCACTCTTTAAACTGTTCGACAGCATCAGGCAAGTCGATGAAAGGATTGGTCAGTCCCGTTGAAACAATAATTACTCCTTCCGGTTTTAAAACTTTTTCTATTTCCTGAAGTTCTTCCCATACATTGGGCAAATGTTCGATAACTTCAATGGCAACAACAGCATCGAACAAAAAAGGATAGTTCTGATCTTTCAAGTAACCATCGGTCATCGGTTCAAGGGTTGTCATTCGATAGCCACGGTGTTGCAGTTCTTGTGCTAATTGTCCTGAGCCGGAGCCAAAGTCAAGAACTCTATGATTATTCGGCAATATCCCGTAATTCCCAATATAGGAAATGAGATTCGTTGCCTGGCTACTCCAAAAGTCGGGGTCAGTGGTTTGCCATTGGGTTTTGTAATGATTCTCTTCGAGTTTTTTTTGAAGAAGATCATTAGTAAAGATTAGCGCGCAGTTAGGGCATTTAAAGAAGGTGCGTGCATCGCGATAAAAAAGCGTGGAGGGAAATTGGCAAACTCGGCAGAGACGGTTTTTCATAAGTGGGTAGAAAAAAATTGGTTATTTTTTGTTTTCTACCTGACTTATAACTGCCTTGAGATTTATTCTCGCTTGAGTTAGTTCAGGCTTTAGTTTTAATGCAGTTCGGTAATGGTTAATTGCTTCCTGCAAATTATTGTTGTTATAGAAGGAGTTCGCAAGCGTAAAATAGGCGTGTGCGTTTTGAGGTTGTAGTTGAATGGCCTTTTTAAATAGAGGCAGGGCTTTTTCAAAATCACCCTTTTGGTCCCAAGAAATACCAAGATTAATATGAGCTTCATATAAATCGGGTTTTATTTTTATAGCCGTTTTGTAGTGGGCCATGGCATCTTCTAAATTGCCCTTAATTAAAAATGTATTCCCCAACTCGTTATAGACTTCCGGGAAATCTGGTTGCAACCTGATGGCATTCCTGAAATGAATTTCTGCTTTTTTTAAGTTTCCAATTTGGGTCAAGGTTTTTCCAAAAAAATAGTGCCCCAAAACGAAGTCGGGATCAAGCGTTACAGCCTCATTAAATTTTTCAATAGCCTCTCTCAAATTATTTTTGTTTAGATGTTTGACACCTAATTCAAAAACATCTCCCGCAAATTCTGCATTGACACGTTGATCCCAAAAACTTTTTAGAATTTCCTTGTCAGTGGGTGCTAGATTTTTTATTTTTTTAAATGCCGCATCAAAGGAAGAACGGTTTTTAATAAACTGATAAATGCTTTTTCGGGATATAGGGTCTGGTGAACTCAGAAAAAATTCCAGAGAAGGGTTGTTGTCAGTTATCATCCTTTGCTTTGAGGCCATATTTTTTAATTCATCTTCCAAAAACCAAATGCTTCCTAAAAGTGCAAATGGATTTTCGAATCTAATTTTTCGCATTACTTCGTTTACGGCTGGATGTTTCATGCGTTTCTCAATTTCCCTGAAGTCAATATTAATAGGATTATTTGAACCAATTAAAATTAACTCCTGTTTCGCAGGGTACCAGCTAATCACATAAGGAAAGCTTTCAAGGAAAGTTTGAAAGTGTTCGTAGATATGAGTTTCTGTCTGACTATGTAAAGGTATCCACTGACTTACAATTCCACCTGGATTCAAAGCTTTTTTGGCTAGCTCATAATATTCTTTTGTGTAAAGATTTACAGCCCCTGCATTGGTCGGCGGCGGAGGTTCTGCGGTGATGACATCATAGGTTTTTGAAGTTGTTAAGAGGTGGTTTCTTCCATCCTCAACAATTTGATGAATTTTAGGATTAGTTACCGCATTAAAATTTGCATCGCTAAAAAGATGTGCGGCGTTAAAAACTCCAGGGGAGATGTCCACGGCATCGACCGAATTAATTCCCGGATATACGCCCGCGGCTCCAGATGTCAGACCTGTTCCAAAACAAATTACCAGAACATCCTTAGGATTTTCATTTAGCAATAAAGGAATGTAGGATAAAAGTGTCATATACTTTCGCGAATGAATATGACTGGCTGACATATTGACCCCGTTCAATATTAGACTTTTACGCTTTATTCCGAAGTTGTCATCGTCGCCATTGAAAACTGCAACGGTAGTCGTTAGACCCTCATCAAGATAAATCAATGTTTCAGGTTTTTTTTTGCCAAGGGAATTACGCAAAAAAATGTCCTTTAATAAATTATCTGGAATGGAAGTGAACAAAAATACCAATAAGCCGGTCGCAAAAGCGGCCATCCCATTTCTAGTGAATCTGGAAATATAAGATGAGGATGCGAAAAGAAGAATCCCTGCAAAAAAATTCAACATGGTCAACAAGACCAGGGTTTGTTGAGAACCAAGGTTGGGCAATAGCAGATAGCCTGCAACAAGAGAACCCAGGATTCCCCCCAAAGTATTAACCCCATAAATTGTGCCTAAAGAACTTCCTACGTTTTCCGATCCACGAGTCACAAGGTGGGTCAAAACAGGAAAACTCATTCCAAACAAAATTGTAGGAATTAACATTAGGGCGGAAGCGTTTTGCATATTAATCCAAAACTCGGTAATTGGATTTTCAAGTTTGAGGGGACGAATAAAAGAAGAAAGAAGCCAGTTGGATTGATAAATACTGAATATCAGGTAAAAGCCGATTCCAACCTGAAACAAGATCAATAACAAACGAAAATCAATATTTCTTTTAAAAAATGGAACAACTAATAACCCGCCCACCGTAATTCCAAAAAGAAAATTAGCCAGCATGAGACTGAATGAATAAACAGTGCTGCCTATGCCAAATACCAAAATCCTTGTCCAAACAACCTCATAAGCCAAGGCTGTAAACCCGCATAAAAAACTTGTGACAATCCAGATAATATTTTCTTTCTCGATCTGAAGGAAAAGTGGTGCTGGTTTAGGTAAGTCCCATCCAATGGGAGTTGCTGGTTCGGACTTTTTAAAACTCCAAACACAAAGAATTCCAATGAATATATTTATAGATGCAGCGAATATTGCTGTTTGCAGGACTCCCAAATGTTCTATAAGGAAATAGCCAGCTAATAAACAACCTGCTGCGGCCCCAAAGGTGTTTATAGAATACAAATATCCTATTTGTTTTCCGGTAGATGTTTCTTCGGTTACAAAATACTTAGCCATTATTGGGAGGGTAGCTCCCATCAAAATGGTAGGGATCAATACCAGGAAAAATGCTAATACTATTTTCAGCAAACCTGTCTGAAAAAATATATCGGGCAACGACTGGTATAACCAAGCATAAATGGGAGAAAAATTTGAAAATAAAAGGGAAAAACATGCGGCAGATAGACCAATCAGGAACTCTATTTTACCGTAGATCAACAAAGGCCTTCCGCCTTTATCAATAGTAGTTCCCCATAAATAACTGCCCAGGCCCAAACCTGCCATAAAAGCAGATAGAACAACAGACACAGAGTAAATAGTGTGCCCAAAAACCAGAGTTAACATCCTGGTCCAGACAATTTGGTAAATTAAACTGGAAATGCCTGAGAAAAAAAATAAAAAATAAATCCAGGAAAATCTCTTTACCTCGGAGCGAGCTAAGCTCTTTTTTTGTGATTTTTTTTTCATTTAAAATTTAATGTTAAAAGTATAGAAAAAAATCGGCAAGTTCGGAAGGAGCGATTGGATCCAATCGATTGACTCATAAGTTAGGATATTTATTTTTATCTTCTGCAAAGAGAAGGTAGGGTCACTTGGCTGTGCATTTGGCTTCGAGTTCTTCGAGGTTTACATTTGAAGTGGAGACCAAATTTATATTGGTTTCACATTGTTTCGCCTTTATGTAAATTTCCCCATCAGAGTCCACGCGTAAAACCATTGGGTTGGAATTATGTTGGCCGACTGCAGAAAAATCTTTTCTCTTACTCTCGGTTACGTTTATTTTTATACCTGTACTCTTTGTGTCATACAGTTTATCGACAATTTCTTGTGTACAGGCATATTGCGAACCTTTTTGATACCAATAGACTGTGCAACCCATATAGATCTGGTCAAGCATCCCCACAACGGCAGGAACCGTTTTGCTGCTGTCCCCTTTGTCATCCTCTTTAGGAAGAATCGCCCAGATAAGGACAATCACCGCCACAATTATTGAGATGGTGGTGGCTGGCGATTTTTTCTTTTTTTGAACTTTGACAGGTTTTTTTTTCGGCCCTTTTTTTCTACGCCTTCTAGAACCTGCTTCGTCTCTATCTCTCTGAGCCATTGCTATAGATCCTGAATTAAAAATCGAGGGATTTATGGATTCTCAGTTACCTCATGAGATTCTACAGAGTCTTTATCGGCGGCAGGACCGTTCCCACTTGATTCGGTACTGGTCCAATCTTCGTCCAAAAAGCGGTCGGTCATCGTGTGCAGGTCTTTTTTATTTTTTTGCATTTTTTTTAATAAAATCTTTGTCTCTTCATCCTGAAAAAGATCGTTGAGATCTTTATCCGCATCTGGAAAAACTTCGTTGAGGTCGATTTCATTTGGGAAGGGAAGATCGTTCTGTGGCTTGAAGATTTTTTCTTCAACGCTTTCACCTTCTTCAACAACGTTGTTTTCTTTGTTTGATGGTTCGGGGGGTGTTTCGTTCATGTCGAAGACTCCAAAAAAATTCTAAATTGCATAGTACTTAAAAAACGGTATATCTGCAATACCTCTCTTAATGTAGAAATGTTAATATCTAAAGCACTAATTCAACATTTGGAGATATTCAAAATGAATAAAACCTTATTTATATTTTTAACTCTATTTTGTTTTTTATCAGGCGGAACATCTTCTGCGATTGCAGACGAAGACCACAAACCCTATGTCGGTTCGAAAGCTTTGGAACGCATGAAACAGCTAGCTGGAAACTGGGAAGGTGAGGGGGATTTTGGGAAAGGCATTGAAAAAGTAAAAGCTAACTACAGACTGACTTCCGCCAACAGTACGATTATAGAAACTTTCCATATGGGCATGCCACATGAGATGGTTTCGGTCTACCATGACGATAAAAACAAAAAGCTAACAATGACTCATTATTGCGCAGTGGCGAATCAACCCAAACTGGTTCTAACGGGATTGGGCAATAATAAAATGACGATGGACCTTTCTTCAGACAGTGATATTGATGTAGCTCATGAAATGCATATCCACTCTTTCGCCGTAGAGTTTGATGGCCCAGATAAAATGACCCAACAGTGGACCAGCTATGCAGAAGGCAAAAAGGCACAGGTTGTAAAAGTTACTTTTACTCGGCAGTAGCAAGTGCGTCTACAGTAAAAGGCTCAATCAACTTTTATCCGCTTTACGAGCATCGACCTATCGCCCCCGGCCGCAGGCCGGAGTTAGAAGCGGGCGAGCCAGATACCGAGGAAGAGAGTTATGGTCATCAACGCCAAAGTCATGCGACTGAGGCCGATCATTTTTTTCAGAGTTGCGGGAACAAGCTCTTTGTTTTTCGGATTGAGATCGAGATCGGATATTTGGATTCTCAATGAAAACGCCAGATACATGCTGATAAAAAATGCCCCCGCCGCGAAAATCATTTTTATTCCGAACAAATTGTAGTAACCCGGCTTGAGCCCTGTTTGCGCGGTGTAATTCACTAATAGAAAATAAACTCCTGAACCAACCAGAATGAGCAGACAAGCAAACACCGTCGGCGCGAGCAAATCGAGTATTTTATATGATGGCGAATTTTCGTCACGCCCTTTCTGATCTTTTTCTGCGGCTGGGAGGTAAATCAGCAGACTGTAAATTGAACCGCCGATGGCAATGACTGCCGCCAAAAGATGTATAAAAATGATGATGTTATTTTGCATTGTTTTTAGCGTATATCTTAACGCGTTTTTTCAAGGTAATTGAGTAGCAGGCGCACTCCGAATCCCGATGCGCCTTTGTTCGTGTAGGGCCTGTCGAAACCCCATGCGGTACCCGCAATATCGATATGCGTCCACGGCTGGTCACCGGCGAAGGGCTTGAGAAAAGCGGCTCCCATAGTAGTCCCTGCACCGACACCGGGGGACGCGATATTTTTTAGGTCGGCAATATCGCTTTTCGTGGCTTTTTCATGTTCATCCCATAGCGGCAATTCCCAGACACGTTCTCCTGTTGCTTCACCCGCATCTTTTAGTTTTTGTATCATAGCCGGGTTATTACCGATAACAGCGGCAGCTTGATGACCCAGCGCATGCAATACAGCCCCAGTCAGGGTTGCGAGGTCGATCACTTCTTTCGGTTTGTAGCGTTGCGCGTAAGTAAGGGCATCGGCGAGTACCAGTCGGCCTTCAGCATCGGTGTTGAGCACTTCTATCGTTTTACCGGACATGCTTTTTAAAATATCACCGGGTTTGATGGCCGATCCACTCGGCATATTTTCTGCCGCAGCAACGATGCCAACAATGTTCACCTTGAGTTTTAAGCTGGCTACCAGTTCCAGAGTGGCTAGAGTCGTCGCAGAACCCGACATATCCATTTTCATCTCGTCCATGCCCCCTCCGGGTTTTAGAGAGATGCCGCCAGTATCAAAGGTGATGCCTTTACCTACGATAACGGTGGGTGCCTTCTTTTTACCCGCTCCGTTATATTCAAGAACAATGAGAGCCGGAGGCTCATCGCTACCTTGTGCCACACCGAGCAAAGATCCCATCCCCAGCTTTTTCATTTCTTTTTTGCCCAGCACTTTGCAGGTGATTTTATTTTTGCGGGCCATTTTTTTTGCATGCTCGGCTAGATAGGTCGGTGTTACGGTATTGCCGGGATGCGAGATCAAGTCGCGCGCGATGTGGACGGCATGGACTATTTTTTCTGCGCGGGAAATGGATTTCTCAACAGAGCTCTGCTGTGCTTTCGATGTATTGAGCAGCGTTAGCTTTTCTAACTGGACGTCATCTTTATCTTTGGATTTATAGTTGTCGAAATGGTAGAGGGCGAGTCCTGCACCTTCGGCAACAGCTCCTGCCAATTCGCCATAGAGTCCGCTTTTACCTTTAGCGATGGACTCGAGGGCGCTTAGATCTGCGGCAACGGATTTAAATTTTGATTTCTCTAAAACTTTTACGGCAGTAGCTGCAGCCTGACAGATTTTTTCTGCGGTCACTTCTTTGGCTTCGCCGATACCGAGTAATAAAATATTAGATGCTTTCCCGGTGCTGTTGAGTAAAAGAGTCTGGTTCGGTTTGCCGGAGAAACGTTTATTTTTAATGGCTGCACTGATCGCACCTTGTAGGCTGTCATCGATTTCTTTCAACAAGCCTGTGGTTTTTTTAATTTCCACGCAGGGAAGAATCAGGCATTCGGTTTTGTGGTTTAGGGAGGGTTCGATTTTCTGGTTTATTTTTATCATGACGGCCTTATATAAGGGTGCACTTGGAATAGGGTAAAGTTGGGAGTTTATATTTATGACTTACCGCAATCAACCTGAATTTTGGGTTACGGGTAGTCGTCGGTTAGTTTGCAGGCATTGTTTATGTTATTCAGCGCCACAATAATTTTTTAGTGATTGAATTTTAATCGGTTATTGCCCCTTATCTCTCCCTGAGGTTGTTTTGACAGGCTTTTATCGTATAGGTGCTAGCGACTTGTAAATAGAGGCCTTATCTGGAGTCAAAAACCTTTTAAATTCAGGCCCTAGGGAAATATTGACAATCGGCAGGCAGGCCACTAAAATGGCTGGGATTTTCATCCAATTTATGAGAAATTGTTCTACTCGCTAGTTTTGCAGTTTGAAAACGAGGCGAGGGGTTTTTAATATTTAAGTTTATCAAATTTTTCGAATAGCAGGAGATCGTTCATGCAAGTCGTCGAAGGTCAACAAGATCAGGCTGTCGAAGCAAAACAAGGCCAGATAAAAATAACCGTTTGTTTGAGCCTGAGTGGCATCGCCGAAGGTGGAGAAGAGGTCTATAAAGAATTTCAGAAGCAAATTTCTGAAATGGAGGCCAACGCTGCATTAGGTGAGCGTAAATGCGAAATGAGCCAGGTGGGTTGCCGTGGTTATTGTAGCCGCGATGTGCTGGTCGATGTTTATGTTCCCGGTGAAGAACGCGTGACCTATGAAAAGGTCAAACCAGCAATGGTCACAAACATTTTGAACGACCATATTGTAGGCGGAAAACCATTCAAGAAGGCGGCAGCTAAACCGGATTATTACGAGACACTGAAAAAACAGACCCGTGTTGCTCTCGCGCATGGTGGTTCGATCGACCCTGAAAATATTGACGACTACATTCAAGTCGGTGGCTATGAATCGCTGAAAAAAGTACTGTCCACCATGAAGCCAGAAGAAGTGATCGAAGAAGTTAAGAAATCCGGCTTACGTGGAAAAGGTGGCGGTGGGTTTGTCACGGCCACCAAATGGGAAAAAGCCCGTAACGCTCCGACCGATGAAAAAGGCACGCGCTATATCATGGTCAACGGCGACGAGGGTAACCCCGCTTCCTATATGGATCGTAGCGTTATGGAAGGCGCATCGCATCAGGTTCTAGAAGGCCTGTTGATTGGCGCGTATGCCATTGGCGCAACGGAAGGAATTATCTACACCCGCTCCGATTACACCATTGCAGTGAGGCGATTGAACAAAGCTATCGAACAGGCAAGAGAAAGAGGGTTTCTCGGTGACAATATTTTAGGCTCTGGATTCAGCATCAACATTCGTGTGCATGAAGGTCTCGAAGCTTTTATCGGCGGTGAATCAACAGCATTAATGCAGTCGGTGGAAGGCAAGCGTCCATTCCCGAAAGCGCAGCCCCCACATTCTTCACAACAAGGGTTGTGGGGCAAACCAACAGTATTGAACAATGCCGAAACCTGGGCAACCGTTCCAGCAATTATTGAGAAGGGGGCGGACTGGTATGCTTCCATGGGCAACGACAACGCCAATGGCTGTAAGGTGTGGGCTATTTCCGGAAACATCAAATATAACGGTTTGATGGAGCTGGATATGAAAACTACATTCAACGAAGCCATCAATGATTATTGCGGCGGCATTCAAAAGAAAAAAGATCTCAAAGTCGTTCATGTTGGTGGCGTCACCGGCGGCTTTCTGCCTCCGGAATTAGCAGATACTCCGACCGACTACGAAAGCTTGTTGGATGCAGGCGTATTAATGGGGCAAGCCAGTTTTGCGGCTTATGACGAGTCGGCTTGTGTGATTGATCTGGCAAAATTTTCTATTGGATTCAACGAAGGCGAGACTTGCGGGAAATGCACACCGTGTCGCATCGGCTTGACGTTGATCCGACAAAAACTGGATGACATCTCTGAAGGTCGCGGAAAGATGGAAGACCTCGACGATCTCCAGCACCTATGCGAAGAGATCAGTCAGACCTCTCTTTGTGGGTTGGGAGAGACTGCACCCAAAGCGATCTTGACCGGATTAAAATATTTCCGCAAAGAATATGAAAGGCATATTGTCGATCAGATTTGCGATGCCGCACGTTGCACAGGGTTGTACCGTTACTTCGTCAAAGAAGAAGATTGTGTGGCTTGTGGGGCCTGCATCAAGCCTTGTCCTACCGGCGCTATCACCGGTGGAACTCGAAAAGTTGCAGCCCATATTGATATGGATTTATGCATCAACTGCAATGCCTGCTACCAGGCCTGTGGTTTTCTAGCTATCGAATAGAGTTAAACGATAATTCTCTGCCCACAAGGGATTTCCCCTTGTGGGCTTTTTTGTTTCCCTCTCCCTTTGTCCTCTTCCGACAAACAACCGTGATCCTTTATTTTCCGAGCAAAAGGTTTTAGAATACAGACAATGAAAATTGCGATTATCCATGACTGGCTTACAGGAATGCGTGGCGGTGAAAAATGCCTCGAGGTATTGTGTGAGCTCTATCCTTCGGCAGACATATTCACGCTACTCCATATCCCGGGAAAAGTTTCTTCGGTTATAGAATCGCATCGCATTCACACTTCGTTTATTCAAAACCTACCATTCTCAGAATCAAAATACCGCTATTACCTTCCGCTGATGCCATTTGCTATCGAGACCTTCGATCTAAAGGAATATGATCTGATTTTGAGCAGCAGTCATTGTGTCGCGAAAAGCGTCAAACCGGGTCGCAATAGCCTGCATATTTGTTATTGCCATACTCCTATGCGTTATATTTGGGATCAATTTGATCAATATTTTGGGAAGGGAAAATCCAGTTGGTTTGCAGCAACGGCCATGAAATTTATTAGAGGCTGGTTGCAACGTTGGGATGTTCGGACGAGCCGTCGAGTAAATCATTTCATTGCAAACTCCCGACATGTGCAAAAGCGGATCAAAAAATATTACAAACAAGAAGCTACGATTATCCACCCACCCGTGGATACGGAGATGTTCACACCTGATACAAATGAAGGAAAAGAAGATTATTTTTTGATCGTTTCCGCATTCGCGCCTTATAAGCGTTTAGATTTGGCAGTAGATGCATTCAACCAATTGGACCTGCCTTTTTTCGTGATTGGTGAAGGGCAAGATGCCAAACGCTTAAAGGAAATGGCAAAGCCAAATATTCATTTCGAAGGTTGGTTGGATAATTCGCAGATACGCTCCCATTTTGCACGTTGCCGAGCTTTTATTTTTTGCGGCGAAGAAGATTTCGGTATCACCCTATTGGAAGCACAAGCTATGGGGCGCCCGGTGATTGCTTTAGGGCGAGGCGGGGCGCTGGAAACGGTTGTTCCCGATAGTCAAAGCTGGAAACCCGAAACGGGGATTGATAAAACCGCGACATCGCAACCCACCGGGGTTTTCTTTTACGAGCAAACGCCTGAGGCTTTGATTAAGGCCATTCAACATTTCGAAGCAATAGAGCCTCAGTTCGATGCAGATGCAATTCGCACCCATGCCCAAAAGTTTGACCTTTCTGTTTACACAGAGAGAATGAAAACCTTTATCGAAGAAAAACTCGCAGGCCACTCGCACTAACGTGATTCAAGGATCGTTGCCTAAGTATAGGAGGTTTGCTTAAAAAAAGACCCTAAAAGAAATCTATCAATCACTCAATTCTTTCAAATCGAACTTCCTGGTCGTCATGCATTGCTATGGGCAAAACCAAAAAAACCAATCCAGCCGCATTCACTGTTTGATGAAGTTTTCCGTGTCCGGCTTGATCCAGACCTAGTTCTTGAAACATAGTATAGGCACCAGCCAAACCCCCATCCCCCATACGGGTTTCTTTTGTTAACAAAATTCTTCCTTCATTATTAATTTTAAAATCCTTTCCTTCCACAAAAGTTTCTTCTTTTATTATTTTGTCCACCCCGTTGGCTTTTACAACCAAAGTATTGTTCGAACTTGCTTCTACTTTGATTGTAAGGATTGAGCTATGATCCAGTTTTTCATTGGGCCATATTAGATAGGAAAGGTGGCGTTTAGCATCGTCGTTTGTCACTCCAAGATTTTTATATGTGCCGTTAAACTGACTAGCATATTCAACCCTTTCGAATGGTAAATTATCAAGAGGAGTTGTTGATAAAACCAAGCATCCATTTAGGAATATGAGGATTAAAATTAAAAGCATTTTTTTCATAAAAACCTCTTAATTTCTCTAAGTGGGAAAATGTGTTCCATAAATGGGTTGGCTACAATTTTAGCTGCATAATTGAAGCAGTCAAGTGAAGTGATCAAGTCCACTATTGACTATAAGTTGATTTCTGAATAATCAAACCGCCTGTTTCCCGGCCTAGCGATCTGCATCTACGATTTTTCTTCGTGCAAATTTAGCTGGATCCGGGGGTTTGAGATGATCTTTCAATTCTAATTCTTTTCAAATACAAAAGTTCCATAGCATTGGTCTTCAAACCCTTAATATAGGGTTTGACCAAAAGATTCTGGGCGGAAACAAATAGCGGGATCATGGGAACTTCGGTTTCGGTAAGTAGAATCTGGGCTTGGTCATAAATCTTTTTTCGTTCTTTTGGATTTTTCAACGTAGACCCCTGTGCAACCAGTTTGTCGTAATCTGCATTCGACCATTTAAGCCGGTTGTTGCCACTGCTCGCGATAAACAGGTTCATGAAATTATCGGGATCGGGGAAGTCGGCTCCCCATCCTAGGCGAAAAATTTGCGGAGGGTCTAAATCCAACCGACTTAAAAAAACTTTCCACTCCTGACTTTCAAATTGAATTTTCACATTGAGATTTTTTTTCCATTGTTCCTGTAGAAATTCTCCAATCAACCTGTTTACGTCTCCGGTATTGAAGACAGCGGTTGCTTCGGGAAAGCCTTTGCCATCGGGGTAGCCGGCCTTTGCCAGTAACGACCGAGCTTTTTCTGGATTGAATTTTGAGCCAATGGACTCGTTATAGCCAAACATTCCTTTAGGTATCCAGGAAGAGGAGGGTATCTCGCCTCCTTTAAGTATTTTGGGTATAAGAGTTCGATCGATTGAATGAGCAAGTGCCTGTCTTACTAGTACATTATCGAACGGCGGTTTTTTTATATTGAATCCATAATAATAGCCTCGTAGCTGAGGTTTGTTTCTGTATTCAGGATTGTTTTTGAAATGCGGAATGGCAATGGGGGGCAGTTCAATATAATCCAGTTCTCCGGTTTCATACAGTGTCAATGCGGTGGTTGGCTCTTGCACTACAAAAACTTGAATCTCATTTATTTGAGCTTTTCCTTCGTAGTGTTTTGGGTTGGCTTTCAGAATCAGTTTGTACTCGTGTTCCCACTGCTCCAGCAAATAGGGTCCGTTGGTCACGATTTTCCCAGGGTCGGTCCAAGAGTCACCATACTTTTCAATAATGTCCTGACGCAGGGGGAAGGTGACCATGAAGGTGGTGATGCTTGGAAAATAGACAACAGGTTTTTTAAGTGTTACTTCAAGAACATCTGAGGCGATGGCTCGGATTCCAACCTCGTCCCTATCCTTGATTTTTCCTGAATTGTATTCAGATGCGTTTTTAATATCGAAAAGAAAATAGGCATATTGCGCGGCGGTTTTGGGGTTTAGCAGTCGCTTCCAGGAATATTCAAAATCTTCGGCTGTGACTCTTTTGCCATCACTCCAATAAACATCGTTTCTCAGGTAGAAAGTGATCGTTCGACCTTCGTTGGAATAGGACCATCGTTTTGCTATAGCGGGTATCGGATTCAGGTCTGCGTCGTATTGTGTGAGGCCTTCCATCAGGTTAGTGATCATGGAAACCGAAACGGTATCTGTGGCTAGGGTTCCATCCAGAGTCGGCGGCTCCGTTTTTATGGACATCCTGAAAATGGATTGGTCCGCCGATGGGTTATTTGAGCAAGCGGCTAGGAATAAAAGAAGAAAACACGTTAGTTTTGGTAATAATCTGCGGATGCAAAAGTGCATAAATAATCGGATATTTTGGGGTCAATATTAAACCGCCTTTATCCGCAATTTACTGATATTATGTAACAAAATTAGATTGGGATATAGGATTTGAGCTCTAAATTGCCACTCAAGGGCCATTTTATATATATATTTACCGTTTACATCATATATTTCTTTACTTTTTAACTCACGTTTATAAAATAAACCCTTTTACATTTAAGCGGATACAACATGTCAGACGACATCTCCTATATTAGGAAATGGATCAAGCGAGGTTTGAGCAAAGACAAGAAAACTCTCGATTTTTCCAATAAGGGCATCAGCAACGAGGTCGCCGAAGAATTGGCTGAAAACGTCGCATTGCCTGATATCGAAATTCTTTATTTGCATACAAACAAACTTAAGGATATTGGTCTCGAAGAGTTAGCGGGATCAGAATTCTTTGAGCCTTTAAAAGAATTGTGGCTGTACGAAAATAAAATTGGCGATGAGGGTACGGTAGCATTAGCGGAATCTGATAACGTACTGCAATTAAGATACTTGAGTTTGTATACGAACAAAATTGGCGACGCGGGTGCTGTAGCTTTGGCAAATTCTAAAAGCCTAAAAAATCTAGAGACGCTTGATTTGTCTTTTAATCGCATTGGTGATGAAGGCGCGATTGCACTGGCAAATTCAACTTGCTTGAAAAACCTGAAAGCTTTACATCTCGATGCCAACCGAATTGGCTTTCCGGGAATGCAAGCTTTTGCCGAACTTTCGGGGTTAAAAAGTCTTGAAACTTTAAAGCTGACCTATAATCTTATAGATCCACCGGGCCTGGAGCTATTGGACAGATCGAAACGTATGCAGGGCCTAAACGAATTTAAAACAGATATCTTCAAAGCTAACGACTAGTTCATGCCAACTATAAATTTAGAATCAAATTTCATTCGCAATTTGAACAACCAGCTGGTTCGCAAAGACCCCGTTTTAAACTTGAGTTATGAGCGAATGGGAGATGCAGGGATCGCATTTATTTGCCAATCTAAAGATCTTTCCCATGTAAAGCAGTTGGATTTAAGTTGGAACGAAATTACTGACATCGGCATGAAAAGGCTGGCAGCTTGTTCTTCTTTATCTAATTTAACTCTTCTGATTTTAAGCTCGAATGACATTGCCGATGATGGGGCGGAAAGCCTGGCAACGTCTGAAAACTTATCTGAATTAAAATCGCTGGAACTGGCCTATAACCGTATCACCCATTTCGGTGCTTTGAGTCTGGTTAAATCCCAAAAGCTACGAAATTTAAAATCCCTGGATTTGGAAATGAACAATATTGGGAAGAAAGAAACCAACAAGTTTCCTGATGGCACCGTGATTCCTGAACTGAGTATTCTGAATCTCAGAAAAAACAAAATTGGGGATGATGTGATATTAGACTGGGCACAGTCGGGTGGCTTTGAAGGCCTGGATCATTTGAATCTCGGCTGGAACGAAATATCTGATGAAGGGGCCAAGGTTCTTGCAAATTCTCCAACATTAAATAAATTACATACTTTAATTCTCGATTCAAATTGCATTGGTGACCCCGGTTCCTTGAGTTTATCTCAATCTAAAAATCTGATGAACCTGGTGAATCTCAATATGGTGAATAATAAATTTAAGCCGAGCGGAGAATCCGCTCTGCTAAATTTGCGTTCACGGATTTTAGTAGAAAAGCAAACGGTTGATAAAAATCTGAATTTGAATGCTCTACGTTTGAGCAATAAAGACGTTAAGGCGTTGTCGTTATACGAAAAAATGGAGGGGATTTTATCTCTGTCATTGCGGGATAATCTGTTCGACCATCAAGGGCTGGGTGATTTGGTAGATTCCCCTTTTATAAAAAATATTAAGAGCCTGAACCTAATGGATAATTCAATTGGGGATAAAGGAGTTTTTCTATTGAGTGAGTCGAACTCAATGGCAAACCTTGAAAAATTGAATTTAGAAAAAACGGGGATAACCTCAACGGGGATACTGGCTCTTTCCCAGTCAGCTCATTTAAAAAAACTGCAAGAATTGAATTTAAGTGGAAATGGTATCGATAGAAAAGGCTTTCTATTACTTGCCCAATCTGAAAACTTTAAGAACCTGAAAGTTTTAAGGATCTCTGGAATCCCCATGGGTAATGAGGAGATTCAATCCCTTGTCAATTCCAGTTCATTAAAACAACTGGAAGAGTTAGAGGTTGCTGGCAATTCAATTTCAGGAAAAGGTTTGTCTATACTAGCGAACTCTCCCATACTTCCTCAGTTGAAAAAACTGGACCTCCGCAGAAACAGACTCCTAGATACCGAGCAGATATTTTTAGCCGACTCACCCAAGTTTAGCAAGCTAGAACAGTTAAGGTTCTGATCTGATTGCTCTGTCCAGTTTTTTAAATGAGCAATCATAAGAATTAATCCAAGTAACCTTGGTAATAATTTTTAATATACTCTTCCAGGCAAACCCGCCAATCGCGCATTACGTTCAATCCGCGCAAGTCTAGCTTCCTATTCATCAGTCTTTCGGAATTAGGACGTCGTGCAAAATATTCTTTTTTCCAATAGTCAGACTGCACGGGGGTAATCTTTATTTCATTTTCTTTTCCCAAGACTTTGATAAGCTCAAGAGTCACTTCATATCTTCCCGTGATTCCGCTACAAACCATGTTATACAGCCCCCAAAATTTCTTTTCGATTAGCAATTTAACATTTTGCGCAAAGTCGTGGGTATAGGTTGGCGTTCCTAATTTGTCATTTACAACAAACAGTTCTTTTTTTCCACTCTTGATCTGTGACATGATTTTTTGAATGAATTTTTTGTCCTTGAGGGGGCCTCCTCCCATCATCCAACCCGCACGGCAAATTAAGTGGCGGTAGCATTTTTTTTCAACAAAAATCTCTCCTGCATATTTACTTCGGGCATAGTGACCCAGTGGGTTTGGCTGATCCCAGTCATCATAAGTATCTTGTCTTCCGTCGAAAATTCCTGCGGTACTGATATAGACGATAGGAATGTCTAACTCGTTTGCTATATAAACTGCATTTTCAACTGCAAGGGTATTTGTTATATAGGCATCATTCTGGTTGGTCTCGCAATACTCCAAGTCTGTATGAGCGCCCAAATGAATGAGATAATCAGGTTGGAACTCTTGCACATCTTTTTTATATATATCGTAGTCACGAAAATCAAGACTTGAAAGCCATTTTTCGTTTACATCAATATCGGTGCATTTTAAGTCGTAGTCTTTCCCGAAAACCTTATAAAAAGCTTCCCCTAGCATTCCTCCACAACCTGCTATATAAATTTTGTTTTTATTGTTCATGGATCAGTTTTGCCGAGTTATTTTTGGGCTGATAAATACTTAAACCGAACTGCACCTTTGCGAGACTTGGTAGGTGAGGCGACTAAGACCGTTGGGATATCATCATAAACCGTCTCTATGAGCTATGCATTCAAGAAACGAGATGAGTCAGAGAATTTTACAGAAAATATTTAGTTCGAACAAGGATATAAAGGGCGAGAGTTGTTTTTCATTTGCTGTAGGAGAGTTATGATAGTCTCTTCTCACATGTTAATTCTTGCTTTAAGCCAAGAGGGAAGTGCAAGGCCTACTATACTTTTCAAAAAGAAAAATCCAGCCAATAATGGGTTCCCTCCAAATCTCGAATAAGCACGGCATCTTATCTTAATGCTTTCAAAAATTTTCAATCTGCTCTTTTTCTGCGAATAAGATTCGTCATGCATCCGAACTACAGCAAGGACCTCATCAATGTTGTGAACTTCGCCGATTTCCATCAGACGTATAAACAGATCATAATCCATTGCGATTAAAAAACTTTTGTCATATCCGCCAACCATGAAATAGGATTCCTTTCGGAACATTACTGCGCTATGCGAAAAAGGATTAAAATAGCTGATGAGTTTTTTTATTTCGGCATCGCTTTGAGAAAATTGCACCCTCTGAGGGATAGGGGTAGCACTATATAGTTCCTGCCAACGGGAACCACAGAGGCTGACCTTAGGGTTAGCATCCATAAATTGGACTTGACGCATCAACCGATTGGGAAGTGAATAATCATCTTGGTCGATACGCGCGATCAACTCTCCCTCGGCATATTTAACAGCTGTGATCAAAGCATTTGCTTGCCCCTGATTTTTCTGTTTGACAATCCTTACTCTTGGATCCTTTATTTGTTGTAGCATATGAAGAGTGTTATCAGTGGAGCCATCGTCAACGATTATAAATTCAAAATCTTCAAAGGTTTGACTCAGCATGCTGACAATAAACTTCTCCAGATATTTTTCACCATTGTAGGTCGTGGTGACTATTGAGACTTTTGGGGGCATGGGTTAAATTAGGGCCGAATCAAACGGATTTGACATTCAAAGTTTAATTATAAAAGAAGCTTGCTAGGTAAAAATATTGGAGAGAGCATCCCTTCTTGCGCTCTTTATACTCAATGCCCTAAGTAATTACAAATATAAAAATCTATTAAGATTCATCTATCAAGGGAGTTTGCCAAAGAGATGTCGTCACCCTTAAAATGTTTTTCGATCTCTAATATTTAGCAGGGAATTGAAATTGCGGGCATAGAATATTCATGTTACGTTTTAGATGCAAATAGCAATAAAACTGTTCGTCGCAGAGTATCCCGCAAGCACGATAAATCATTCCAGGAATAATTTTGAGTAAAAATAGTCTGATCCTATTGGATAGCGTGGTTAACAAGAATGAAGACACTGGTGTGATAGTGTCATGGAACGATATGGTTGTTTCTTCTGGAATAATATCCCTTCCTGCAAAAACTGAAGAACAGACGGTCGATTTAAAGAGGGAATTTCTAAGATGGGTCCATGAATTGGGACAAGTTGAAGTAAAGGGTCGATCTTTAGTATCTCATCTAAAGATATTTGATAATTTGTCCTTTTGGTGGTTAACATCAGTGGCGGAAAAATCACCCTTCCTGTGCGAATCCATCTTCCAAGTGTTCAAAATGATAACCTTGGAAAAGATTTATGCAGACGAAAATTGCCAAGGTCTTATTTATCACGGCAACAATAAGCCCCTCCATTCTACTCTTAAAACATGGTCTCAGAATCTGGGCCACTCTTATAACTGGGTTCCCTCTTCACCTAATAGCTTAACGAAATCAAACGATGGTTTTGGTAGAAAGATAGTTCGGAGGTTACCTCACCTTATTCAGGGAATCGCCTGGCTCATAAAGAAATGGTTCGACAGGTGGCGGCACGTCAATCCTATTCAACTAAATACCGAAGAATCTGACCAAACCCCACGGCCCACTATTGTTACCTTTTTCCCCAATATTCATATGGATCAAGTTGAGCAAGGTAATTTCCGTTCAAAATATTGGGAGAGATTTCACGACTACCTTGAGGAAAAAAAAATACCTGTTGATTGGGTATGGTTTTATTTTGGATCTAAAGATCTTTCGTTTGAAAAATCAGTGAAACTTAAAGACAAGTGCAACCAAAATTCCAATAGCAATCAAAGATATTTTTTTCTGGAAGAATTCTGGAGTTATAGAGGAATATGGAAAAGCTTTGTTCTATATTTGAAGGTCCGTAGAAAAGCCTACGGCATGAATCATTTGCGTAAGGAATTTAGTTTTTCAAATTCTAAGATTAATTTTTTTTCAATTATGGAAGATGATTGGAACCATTCTTTTTTTGGGATAGGAGCGATTGAAAAAATAGCATGGGCAGTCATGTTTGATGCTATGGCCCAAAAACTTCCAGCATCTCCCTGGGGACTTTACACTTGGGAGAATCAAACTTGGGAGCGGGCTTTGGTTTCAGCTTGGAAGAGGCATCGAGGAAAGAGCAGAGTTATAGGCTATGAACATTCTTCCGTTCGTTTAATGGACTTGCGGTTGTTTTCTGACCCGAGAACCTATGAAGGAAAGGGAATAGAAGAATTCCCTATTCCCGACATGCTAGGTATTAATAGCTCGAAGGGCTTGAAATGGTTGCGAGAATCGGGATACCCCTCACACAAAACAACTCGTATAGAAGCGCTACGGTATTTCGGTCTTAATGGAAAATATGGATCTTTTAGAAAGCCGACTGCCTCTTCGGGGAGAAAACTTTTGATGGTCGCAGGCATTCTTCCTGAAGAGGCTCGTTTTCAGGTACAACTATTAAAGCAAGCTTGCGAACAGGGGGGCTTAGAAAAATACGATCAGGTTTGGATCAAACCTCATCCCGGATTGACACTCGACCCTATATTGAAAGATTTAAAACCCAATTTTAATTTTACGATAGTCAATCGTCCGATAATTGAGTTGATGGAGCAAGCGGATGTTGTATATTGCGCTAATTCTACAGGCGCATCTCTTGAAACCGCTTGGCTGGGTGTTCCTTTAATTATTTTAGCGGCGATGGATTCTATGAATTTAAATCCTCTATTTGGCTTCCCCAACCAGTCCTTTGTTAAGGATTGTGTGGAGTTACTTTCGGCTTTGGAAAACCCTAAACCAATTGAGATGCCAAAGGACTATTTTTTTCTGGATGAAGATCTTAAATCGTGGGAAGAAATTTTAGAGCTGAAAAAGTTTTTGTAAAACCCTTGGAAAACAAATCAAAGCTTAGGCTACTCATCCAGTTAAATCTTGACCCAATTTAGGTTATCATATAAATTGACTACGGCTAAAAGATTTAGATAGTGCGTTTGTGATGATTGATTTTGAGAGCGTTTTTCGTTAGTTCGAGATAAACCTTCTAAATAAAATTGCCCAAGCCCCTTACGAAGTAACCCCAATAGAACAGGATATACATGCGTGTTGTCGGATTAATACCAAGTCGTCTTGGTTCAACCCGCCTTCCAGCTAAGGCATTGTTAACTATAGATGGCTTGCCTCTGGTGATTCATACGATGAAGCGTGCCCAGTTAGCTAAGTCGCTGGATGAGGTATATGTTTGCACAGACAGTGAAAAAATAGCAGCGGCGGTAAAAAAATATGGTGGCAAACACATTATGACACGTGTGGATCATAGTAATGGAACTGAACGAATTGCAGAAGCCGCTGAAAATATTGAGGCTGATTTTTTTGTCGATATCCAGGGAGACGAACCCTTGCTCAACCCAGACCATATCGACAGTGTTGTCGCGGAACATCAAAAACGTCCAGAGTGGGATATCGTTCTTCCCTCATTACCCATTGATAAACCCGAGACGCAGCATATTTGTAAAGTTATCCATGATGCTAATTTTCGCATTCTGTATTTGAGCAGGGCCGTTATTCCGCAACCATTTAAACGCAGGCCTGACTTCTATCTTAAACACTTGTCTATCATAAGCTTTACTTCAGAAGCATTGCGGCATTATTCTACGTTGAAACCCAGCAATCTTGAAAAAGTTGAAGGTATAGAGTTACTAAGGGCAATAGAAAATGGAATGGTCGTTGGGACCGTCCTTCTTGAAGGGGATAGTTTTTCTGTGGATATAAAACAGGATTTTGACAAAGCAATCGAACGTATGGCAATAGATGAAATGCGCAAGCAATATTAACTAATTATCAGGTGCTGGGGATAAATCTCAAATCTGGTTTGAAGAATCACAGGCCAAAGTGCAATCTATTATTTCTAAAAAAGCTGTTTTATTTGATCTAGACGGAGTTCTCTTGAATTCTCGCCCTAACATGGAGCGTGCCTGGAAAGATGTTCGAGATCGCTTGGGAATTACCGTTGATTTTGAGGATTATTTTAAAAATATTGGGCGGCCTTTTAGTGACATATTGGAAATCTTAGGCTTGCAGGATCAAGCAGATAACATAGAGTCTATTTACAGCCAAAGCTCCAAAGACAATTTTCATTTGGCTACCTTTTATCCATCTGTTGAGGAATCCCTAAAGAAAATAGAAGATCACGGTATCAAACTTGGTATTGTCACTTCAAAAGATCAAGAGCGTACAGATATTGTTTTGAAACGCTTGCCTGTGAAATTTTCAAGTGTTCAAACTCCCAATCCTTGTTTCCGAGGCAAACCAGCTCCGGATCATTTACTTGCAGCGATGGCGGATTTGAATGTTGATCCCAAGGATTCATTATTTGTGGGTGATGCCGAAGTCGATGCAATGGCGGCTTTGCGGGCAGGAGTTGATTACTGCCATGCCAACTGGGGCTATGGAGAGACAAAACTAGATCATGTAATATTTTTGAATGATATCCAAAGTCTTTTGGTTTTTCTTGAAATAAAAAAAGATCATTAATAGTTTTAGAGGGTGGTCGAAATGGAATTCAAACGAGCAGAGGTACGATTTTTAGTATTGAAATTGATGACTAATCCACGTTACCGACTTTTTCCATTTTACTTTCAAATTTCACCATTGAGCAAATAGTAATCTTAGTGCTATAGCCCATTGCTCCTTCATTTTTTTTGTATCCCTGCTTCAGTTAGCATAAAATAGTGACTTTCAAATCGCAGTAGAATTATGGATTTAATCTTCCTCAGTAATTTATCGGGTTTACCATAGAGAATCTAATGATATTGCAAAAGCCACTTGAACAACCTACTAGAAAAAAAAATATTGCCGATTTTGGCTATCGAATTATTCAGATAGATGTCACAAACCGATGCAACATGGGTTGCTCTTTTTGCGGCCTGCCAATTCGAGACGCGAAACTTAAAGATATGAAATTGGATGACATCTTTAACGTACTCGAGCAAATCGCAGGCTACGAG
>JAJDBA010000161.1 GCA_029261675.1 Nitrospinaceae bacterium | reverse complement strand
GAGTGGTCGGCTGCTTCACTAGGGTAAGAACCTAACTCGCTTATTAAGCCCTTACAAAAAAAAATTAGTTACAAGTAACATTTACTACGTTTTGACCGTGGTTGGTGATTTTAACCAATCCACTGATATCACCGATAGAATCACCACGGCTGAAATTAGTCTGAGAGGTGTAGGTCACTTTATGTTTACCCATTCCGCCTCGTTGTGGCAAACCCGTTCGCCCACCATCTGCACCGTTAACGCTATCGTTGTTGTCGTTCGGTCCTAGGGTCACAGGAACTGTTGTGAAGTTAGAAGATTTCCAAACCATAACATTTGCGCCACCACGATCATTAACGGTATAGCCATCTTTACCGCTAGCATCGTTAGCAGGACCTGCATTCTCAAAAGTAATGCTCTTGGCATCGTTACATTTTGTCATCTGACCGGGACCAATGCTACCTGCGCTAGCTGTCATAGCAATACCAGCGATAAAAGCTACTGTTAAAGCAAATATCTTTTTCATGTACCCTCTCCTTATTTTGCGTTAAAAAAAACTATTAAAAAGAAAACTGAACAAACACGCATGCATTAACTAAGACTTTTTCTGACATCTTCTTAGGAGAGATTCTAGATCATCGATCGCCATGTAAATATAGGCGAAAATCCTTTTATTTTATAGGATAAAACCCATAAATAATGCATTTTTGTCCTGCAAAATATTAGTCGTTTGTCCTACACGCATACTCAGAATGGCAGAAGGGAGGGTGTTTATAGTGTTAAGCGGCTTTTTCTACTGCAAGAGTCGGTGCGAAATCGCGTAATGAATTAATTCTGCATTTTTCTTCATTTGCATTTTATCCAGAATACGGGATCGATGCGTGCTGATGGTTTTCACACTCAGGGACAAAATTTTACCAATGTCCGTAGGAGATTCCCCTTCTGCAAGCATCATGAACACCTGATGTTCGCGATCTGAAAGGTTTTCGTGCAAAGGCCGATCTGATTTACCAAAATCAAAAGCCAGTTTTTCGGTAATTTCAGCACTGGCAAACTTTCCACCACTTGCTACCTTTCGAACTGCTGCATAAATCTGATCGGTGCTGCTTTCTTTGGTAATAAATCCGGAAGCCCCTGCTTTAAAATATCGAACTGCATAATGTTCTTCAGGATAGACCGTCAAAACCAGAACGGGTAGTTTAGGCTGTTCATCACGCAACTGCTTTAATAGATCCAGCCCGGTCTTACCTGGCATAGCCACATCCATAAGGATAACACTGAGGTTGGCACCTGGGATTTTCTTTAATAGATCGTCCCCATTTTCCGCTTCATCCACCACTTCGATGTCTGGAGTTTCCGAAAATGCATTTTTCAATCCTCTTCTGAATAGAGGATGATCATCCGCAATAATTACTTTAATTTTTTCCTTCGTTTTCACCATTTCCGTCCTTTTTAATGTTGATAGTTACCACAGTGCCTCCCTTGGAAACACCTTCGATTTTAACATTGCCTCCCCATCCCATAGCGCGTTCCCGCATTCCAAGCAAACCCAATGACCGTAAGTTTTCTATTTCCTCAGCAGTTATTCCACAGCCATTATCCCGAACTTCCAGGTTAATATTCTCTTTGCAGACATGCAACTTGACGCTAACCTGAGTTGCCTGAGAATGTCGTACAATATTTGTCAATGTTTCTTGAAATACCCTAAACAGAGTCGTTGATCTTTCAAGGTCCAATTCAAAACCATTCATTTGGTCGAGAAACTGACAATCAATTCCCGTTCGCCCCTTAAACTCTCTGACCTGCCACTCAATCGCTTCACCAAGCCCCAGATCATCCAGAATCGGAGGCCTTAAATCCATCGCAATTCTTTGAACGGACTGGATGGCATCATCACTCATTTCCGATAGTTGTAGGATAGACTCCTGAATTCCCGGACCATTCCGAGCCAGTTTTTTATCTAACAAAGAAAGTTCAAGCTTGATAGTGGTTAAAAGCTGGCTTAGATGGTCATGCACTTCCCTCGCAGTTCGTGTCCTTTCTTCCTCACGAACCTCCTGCAACCGATGATACAGATTACGCAATTGTTCTTGGGAAATTTCTCTTTGGTCCAGCGCGCGTTTTCTTTCCAACACCCTTCCCAATTGAGTCCCAATTTGGGCCATGATAGCGAGCATTTCTTTGTCAGGTTCAGCGGCTTTAGCAGAGAAAAACTCCATTACGCCGACCACCTCTCGACCTATAAAGATAGGAAAAGCAAACCCCGCTCTAACTCCGATATTTTCCGCCAGTCTGGCGCGAGGGAAGTTAGGGTCCTTTGTAACGTCAATGATCCATTCCGGTTCGCCACTGGCCAGTACACGTCCTGGGAGCCCCACACCCACTTGCATAGGCGTGTCTCCCGTAATTTTCTGAAACACATCAAATTTACCCGGATCACCCACATGCCATATCTCAGTAGGGATAAGCCCTGAAGCCGGTTTTTCTGCAGCTAAATAAAGGTGGCCCAACGGCCAACCTGCAAACTTGCAAACCCTTTCTATACAGAAATACAAAGTATCGTTTATAGCTCGGGTTTCATTAGAGGCGATTGCAATAGCCTTAACCAGCTTCGCACTATCTGCTTCACTATTTAAACGCTCGTTGACTTCTTGCAACTTCGCGGTTCGATCTTGAACACGTGTTTCAAGGAAGTCACGCGCGGCCTGAAGTGTTTCATCGGCTTTATTTTTCAGCAAACATAATATTGTGGTCATCCAAATAGTAACGAAAGCCAATATTCTGTTAGTGATAACATTTGTCAATTCTCCCCCAGGAGGAGAAAAGAAATATCCCAGCAAGTTCAAGACCGAGCTTACAATGGCGGCAATGATTATCAGATTTCGGTTTCGCGCCATCATCCCAAGCAAAACGAGGGCAACATAGAGCATGCCATCGGCAATACCCAAGGGAAGTAAAGCATCCACAATAAAAATTCCGGCGGCGGCGATACTTCCTATTAATAAATATTTAGCGGGAGAATTCTTCATTATTACTTGAGGGAACCAAAATTTTTTCTTTAAACTCAATCACTTAAATGCAATCGTGGAAAGCCTAATGTCTGGACAGACTTTGCAGAATACAACATTTTACCTTAAAATAACAGGGTACTAAAATAAGGAACTCTTTTATGAAAATTAAAACAATACTGATCCTTTCTTTACTGGTTACCTGCATCGCGACACCCAGTCTGGCCAATGAAATCAAAACCCAATTGACTCTTTTCAAAAGCATTGAGGATAAGAGAACAATGATTATGAAGGGCCGACTCTGCAAAACATTTATGTATATTAGAAAAGATAAAGACCTTGCCAGTTTGAGCGATATGCGCAACCGTTTTTGTGAAGGTGAATATTCTTTGAGCCTCGATGGCCCTGTTGGAACCACCGTGACTTTATACGGACAATATTTCTTTGGCAAAGGAAGAGGTTATCTGGTCTTAACCAAGACAGATGATCAAAAAATACGAGTCTCCAACATAGATAATTTTCCTGCTGAACAATGGGTGATTACCCAAGCAAACAAAAACACCGGTGGTTTCGAGGCTTTTTTAAAACCATCCCCTGACTTTAAAACGAACCTGGCATCGGTTCAATGGAACAAAATTCCCTGACATTATTTCCCCCACAAAAAATGTGCAGATAAACCCGGTTCAAAACAAATCGATTCTGACACGCACCACGGGATACCTGAAAAATGTTTGTTCTCATTCTCTGAACCCTTATAGCGGTTGCGGATTTGGGAACTCTTCCTGCGGTCAGGGGTGCTACGTGCGCTTCAATACCTGGATAACCCGGGGCCGTGAATGGGGCAGCTTTGTCGATGTTAAAACCAACGATTTATATTCTAAAACCGTTGACAAAGAAAAATCCTGGGCTCACAAACAGTCCATGCCTTTCTCCGTTTTCATGTCCAGTTCAACCGACCCTTGGCAACCTGTAGAAAAAAAATATCGCATTACCCGAAAAGTGTTACAGGCAATGCGAATAACCCCTCCAGATGAAATCATTTTACAGACACACTCATCCACTATTCTAGAAGACGTAGATATCATTGAAGAACTATCCCGGAGTTGCAAGTTAAGAGCCCACATTTCTATAGAGGGAGATCGTGATCAACTTCCTGGTCTGCCACCACCTCCATGCAGTGTCGATTCACGAATTCGAGCATTAGAGGAACTTTCATCACGAGGAGTTTTCACAGTGATCTGTCTTTCACCTCTGCACCCCTTAAACGATGCAGAACTTTTCTTTCGTAGACTGAAATCCGCAGGAGCTTCAGCAGTTATCATTGATCATTTTATATTAGGGGATGGAACTTCCGATGGATCAAGAACCCAAAAAACCTCTCTCCCCGCTATCATGAAAAATGTCATACCGGAATCCATCCACCTATCCTATAGAGATGAGGTGATTGATATCGCCCGGAGTTATCTGCCCACGGGTGTTTCGGCCGCCGGTTTTGCAGGGAATTATTCCTGATGTCTTCTACCATTCCCAAAGATCTGCATGACCTGCTAATTTCTTTAGACGAGAAAGGTTACAAATCTTATAAAACACTGCAGGGGAAAAGTTTTCAGTTTCCTCCCTTTACGTTACACTTTGAACATGTGCAAGGGGATCCATTTGCAGCCCCTTCACGGCTATCCTTATCAACAAAGTTATCAAAAATCGGTTTATCACCTACCTACTACGACACTCTAATTAAAAAACTTGCACTGGAAGACCATCTGTTAAGAGTCGTTCATAAAAAAATTTCAACATTGAAAGGACGTGTCACAGGATCAGGAAGGAGTGGTGAAATTGCCGTTCAAGCTCCAAGCCAAAAAGTAATCTTAAGAAGCGGCATAAAAATTAAAAACGATTCGATAACCGTGATTTTATTTGCCGGATTGCCGGGAAATGGACGCAGTGTCCTTGCTCAAGAATGCGTCCGCCTGTTTTCAGAATTACTTCCCTCGGTGTGGGAAGAATCCTTATTAGCAGAATCACTCGATTTAAAGGAAATACAAAATTCGATAAAAACACTGGAAGATTATTTCGCCTTGAGAGCTGCACTTCACAAAAATGGCTGGGTAGCATTTGTTGCCGATGGCTCCCACCTTCCCCGCGCATCAGGGATCAGCGACTTACCTCTGAACAAAAATTGCATCGCATTTCTTTCTCCCGTTGAATTGCGGGCAGAAGTAGATCTCCCCCACAAAGGCAAAGTGAGAGGTATGCCAATACCCAAAGGAATCACATTGATTGTCGGTGGTGGCTTTCATGGCAAAAGCACCTTATTGAACGCTATCCAAAATTCTGTTTATCCACATACTCCGGATGATGGAAGGGAACTCGTAGCCACCGACCCCACAGCAGTAAAAATTAGAGCAGAGGATGGTCGATCTACGCAACCCATAAACATATCCGGCTTCATGGATGATTTGCCGCTGGTTGCAACTACAGAAAATTTTTCAACTCAATCCGCCAGCGGTTCAACATCTCAAGCGATCAATATCGTAGAAGCACTTGAAGCAAAATCTTCTTTGCTTTTAATGGATGAAGATACCTGCGCTACCAATTTCATGATCCGCGATGCCAGAATGCAGGCATTGATTGCAAACGATCGAGAACCCATCACCCCATTGGTGGATCGAGTCGAAGAACTATATAAAGATTTCGGTGTCAGCACCCTTCTGGTAATGGGTGGAAGCGGGGACTATTTTGATTCGGCTGATCGTGTCATAGCTATGGATTCTTTTCGCCCGACGGAAGTCACACAAAAAGCCAAAAAGATTGTAAAAGAAAATCCCACAGACCGAAAAATTGAAACTCGGTTTGCCTTCCCTCCGGTCAAACAGAGATATCGCGATCTTTCGACTCTAAGTTTTCAACGCGGAAAAAAA
>JAJDBA010000160.1 GCA_029261675.1 Nitrospinaceae bacterium | reverse complement strand
GCTTTTGGTATACAAGATAAGATAAACTCATCAGCCCAGTATATTCGAGCCGGTCAGTGACCCCATACCGAAACAGGATAGGGTTTAAGGTTTGATTACCAATCCCTCCAAAAAGCTCCCATTCACCCTGTTTCACAATTAAGGACTTCGTGGTCAGGTTCCCTGCAGAAACATTTATGCACATCCCTTGAAATAAAAGGATAAAGAACACTACAGGGAACAAACACCGGTTCAAATAGAATCTAAACATGATCATAAATTTATAAACCAAGATGGGTTGTGCCTTCAAAAATATGCCACCATATATCGGCTTTGTGATAACCATTGTAGCTATATGGTGCAGATTGAAAGTTCAATCCACCGTTATAAATAGCAGCACCATAAGTTTCCTCAACCTTTGCTTCAAAATTATTATATATTGTTACTTTATGTGGTAAAGCTTCCGAGTGGGTAAATTGTGGTGTAAAATCATATTTAGCAGTTATGTTTATAGAAGTGAAAGGCGCTCCACATCTTGAGGTAGCAGAACCATATTGAGTTTTTGTATATGCTTTGACATGCCACCATTCGAATTCAACAGGGCGATATTATAAATTGGTTCCTTAATATCAACAATAAAATTACCCCCGATAAGAATCTTACGACCTGGAAGAATCTCCAAAGAATATACCTGGCCTTTTAGGTCGTTTACCATAAATTGTTCATCTAAAGAACCATTTTCGTTTAATTTTGCAATGTTGGAAACAGGGATTCCATCGATTTCTCCAAATCTTCCACCGATATAGATTCCTCCATCCTCTGATAAAGATAATGTAAAGACTTCAACCTCTTCTTGAAGATTAAAATTAATTTTGAATTTTTTATTTAAGGAACCATCTGCGTTCAACTTGACAACACCTTTTCTTTCGATTCCATTATAATCTCTAAAATAACCGCCAACGATTATTTGTCCATCGGGCACCACTTTTATCACATTTACAGTGCCATAAAAACCTTGGTTGTTTACAGCAAATTCTTGGTCTAAACTGCCATCCGGATTTAATCTGGCGATATGATTTCGATTTTGCCCATGAATACTTGTAAAGTATCCCCCAACCAATATTTTACCATTATTCTGAACAGAAATCGCGTAAATCTCTCCATTGACACCATAAAGATTTTTGGAAAATGTCTCGTCAATCGATTGATCGCTATTTAATCTGGCAATTGAATTCATCGTAGTTCCTTTTATACCTCCAAAGTAACCCCCGATGAGTATTTTTCCGTCCTTTTGTTTTTCAATTGCAAATATCCTTGTTTCAGAAGTGATTGGAATACCTGAAACATTTCTTTTAGGGCTTAACTCAATTGGCGATTTTGTAGTTTTTTTCAATGAAGATACTCTATCGGAATCGTAATAATTCAATCCTTTTTCTCCACCATAGATTACGTTATTGTTATCCATCCCTAAAAAAGAATATATAGGGTTGCTTTTTGGCTCTATAAATTCATACTCATCTAACTCAATAACATCAGAATCTTTTACAGCAGGTTCTTTATCATCAACACTGGCTTTTTTACAACCTATTGTCGCCATAGATAATATTATAAAAAATGTTATCTATATAATTAGGGTTTCCTGAATAAATCAGAGATTCAATTGTAAGCAGCCATGAGAGATCCTTTCAAAACCGATTGAATCATTTCTCTCGATTTATGATTCTCTCTTATTGCCGCGTTTGCAATCCTGCTTTGCTTCAAACTCTTTTTTAGCAGAGATCCCAGCCCTTGCGGAAGCCAATAAAAGACAAAAAAGAAAAGCTCCCAGAGCTTTTCCAGGTTCATAACAAGGAAACTCAGGGCTATCATACTTTCGCTGGTCTCTTGCAGTTTAGCCATGATTCTTGACAGTCCAAAGCGTCTCTTTGCCTGACCAAACTTGCCTTCAATCGCATTTCTATCACATTCGTCCCGGTAGTTTTGTCGGCGTTGTTCTTTTTGAAGTATCTCGGATTTGGAAGGACGTCCCAACTTTGGACCGCTCAGCCGAATACCCTTCTCTTTGCACCATTTGCGATTGGCTTGTGTCCGGTAAATCTTATCTGCAAGCACAGCCTCCGGATAGTTCCCGGTCCTTTTTCGATACTTCTCAACTTGGAACCTCAGATCACCCGATTCATTAAAAGCTTCCCAGTCGATCCGGTCCAGTGTAACAAATCCTTCATCACAAACACTAGCTGAAAGTTTTGCTCCAAATTCGGTGGATGCTCTTGCCTTACCCCTTGCTATCGGGCGGACATGGGGTTGAGATATACTGACAATACGCCCGGAAATGCTATGTGACTTCTCCTGATGCATGGTCTGCTGCTGCCTGCAGACCTCATGAATTACCAAAAGGTTTTTGTACTGAAGGCGGCTTAGTTCACCAAGGGAGACACACTCAGCCAGCACTTCAATGTGTTTCGAATTTCTTTTTTAGATACCTCAACTGCTGTCCGCATCCTTTACGAACTGATTTTGCGGTCAGTCTTTTCTTCCGTGCGAGATTCAGGTATTGCTTACGTGCTTTTCGCCGATAGGTTCTGGGTTTTTTGTTTTTCTTTGATAATTGCCCAAACAGGGTATCAATGATCTCCTCGGATTTTTCTCCGGCTTTGTTCAATAGCCCCAAATCTGCAGGATACCGGATATCCGCCGGCGCACAAGCAGCATCCAGTATCAGCTTACCCTGCCGAGGTATTTCTTTCTCCTGGTTTTCTGAATTTTCTTGGTTCACCTCTTTTGGGGTGCAATCAGTCTTGGATGGCGGGCCCTGGCCGATCTCTTTCTCCGGGGGCTTTTCAGACAGCTTCGCCTTGCCCTCACGGATGATCATTTGATTGATTTCTTCAATAAAGTCCGCACTAAATCGTTTTCTGAAATGCACCATGGAAGAAGGGTCAAAAGGTGCTTTTTGGACAAATTTTTCCATTCCCAAAAAGTATTGCATGGCAGGGGTTTCAGATATCAATTGGACTGTGTCTTCATCGGTCAGCCTTAACTTCTCTTTGATGATCAGTGCGGCGAGTGCCATTCGAGCGGATTTTGCGGGAGCGCCCTGCTTTGAGGTAAAGTTCTTCGCATATTTTTCTTCAATTTCTTCCCATGAAATCAAACTGGCCAATTTTACCCATCAGTTATCGGGATTCAATTCTCCATCAAAAGGAAGAATGAAGGAAATTTGGGATGCTTTTTTGTCGTACATAGTTTTTTGGTGCACGGGTTTTTAAGAAAAATCATAAGAAACTGTGCATTTATACCAAATTATTTCGTTTTATACTACTGATATTTTTAATTTTATTAATTATTCAGCAAGCCTTACTTAGAGATGGTCCCAAAGGACATAGCCATTAATGAAATGAAATCACTACGGTTAATAATACCGGAAAAAAGAAAAGAAAATGTGTGGATTGATTGGAACAGATAATTCCGGGAACAGGAGTCCCCCAGAGCTATCAATTTCTTCAAATCTATAAAATCAACAGGTTGAA
>JAJDBA010000159.1 GCA_029261675.1 Nitrospinaceae bacterium | reverse complement strand
TGGAATTATTTCCTGAATACAACAGCTTGACTAAGAGTCCCCCTCCGCAACCCCTTGCTGCTCGAATGCGCCCGGATAGCCTGGAGAAGTATTTTGGGCAGGAGCATTTAATAGGGAAAGGGCTGCCTTTAAGGGAGCTTGTTGAAACGGAGTCTGGCCTTTCTTTCATACTTTGGGGCCCTCCAGGATCTGGCAAAACAACATTGGCAAGGATTGCTGCAAAATTAACTAAAAGCGTGTTTCATGAAATCAGTGCGGTGAATGCGGGCGTTGCAGATATCAGGAAGGTTGTTCAATCTGCTACACAGATATGGAAGGCAAAGGGAAGTAGAACCATTTTATTTCTAGATGAAATTCATCGATTTAATAAAGCACAGCAGGATGCAGTATTGCCTTTCGTAGAGAATGGAACAATAAGATTGATTGGTAGCACTACTGAAAACCCTTCTTTTGAGGTGATACCAGCACTACGATCACGTTGCCAGATATTTCGTTTGGAAATTTTGGATAGAGGATCGATCCGCAATATTGTATTAAGTGCAGTGAGCGATAAAGAAAATGGTTTGGGTGAATCCATGATCAGTCTGCACGAGGATGCTCGGGAGTTGATAGTCAGTCACGCCAATGGCGATGCGCGTCGCGCTTTGAACATTCTTGAGGCTGCGCACGATGTGGTTTTATCAAAAAAAGAATCGACAGTTACGTTAGGGCGTGTTGAAGGAATCATTCAGCGTGCCGCCACTCTCTACGATAAAAAAGGCACGGAACATTATGATCACGCCTCGGCTTTTCAAAAGAGCCTGAGAGGCTCTGATCCTGATGCAGCGATTTATTGGCTGGCAAAAATGATAGCGGGAGGTGAAGATCCTCGGTTTATAGTAAGACGTTTGCTGGTGACTGCGGCAGAAGACGTTGGCAATGCTGATCCGCAAGCTCTATTATTGGCTCTGGCAGCGGCAGAATCGATTGATAGGCTGGGTCTCCCAGAGGCGCGCATCGCTCTGGCACAGGCGGTTATTTATATTGCGAAAGCTCCTAAAAGCAATACAGCAATCTGCGCGATTGATGCAGCATTGGATGATATTCAAAATAAGGGGCGCTCTTATCCGGTTCCGAACCATCTTAAGGACACACATTATCAAGATGCCAAAGCGGCTTACGGGTATGGTTTGGAATATAAATACCCACACGATTATCCTGGGAATTTTGTTGAACAGGATTATATGCCAGAAGCCTTAAAAAACCGAAAATACGTTGACGATCCAAAGCCAGATATAAAAGAATGACGTAGTTGCTCATCAGCGACGATTCATGTTATAGATTTCATCCAGTCTTGAAATTTGGGAATTAAAATATGAGGGATCAGTATGTCTCAGGAAACTAGATTTGAAAACGTGGATATGATTTTTGAAGGCCGTCTGCGTGGTAATCAATTGATGCTGAGCGGCAAAGGCCTCACCGCTGAAGAAGCCAGGTTGCTCTGGGAATCACCTCGAATGAAAGAGGTCAGTTGGCTGGATCTGGATGACAATCAACTGGGGGACGAAGGGATTCAAGATTTGGTGAATTGCCCTCTGCTTGAAAATATCCAATATTTAAATCTTAATAAAAATAGTATCAGCGATCAGGGATTGGAAATTTTAGCAAAAGCAAAATTTCTTGGGAAATTGAAACGTTTGCATTTAAAAGATAACCCGATTGCTGGTGCAGGGGTGGTTGCACTATTTAGTTCTGAAACGTTGGAAAGCCTTTCCACCTTTCAGATTAATGATGGTTGGACCTGTAAAAAAAGGGAAGGGTGGCGGTATAAGCCGCAAGCTTAACGTATGTCCCAATCTTCTTTACATATCCAAATTTCAGCACACGATAGACCCGGTATTTTGGCGGAGACTCTTGAGTTTATCGTCAAGGTTGGCTGGAATGTCGTTGATGTCAAGCAATTTGTTTTTAATGGAATGCTGAACCTTTCCATTTTACTTGATGAAGACGATGAAAGTTTAATCTCACCTTTAAAGGAAGCTTTGGCGGGTTATGCTGAACAGAAAGGGCTAAAGGTTGCTATCTATCCTTGGAAACAAGAGTCGCAAACTAAGTCTCCTTATCCTCATCGGTCCGTTGTTACTCTGCTTTGCGAGTCTTTTCCCTCAACGGCTTTCTTGGAAATCACCCAAACTTTTGCCGACCTTGATATCAATATCCTGAGGATTGAACAACTGGACTCGGGGGATATTCATGTTCTTGAATTCGTAATTGGAACACGTGAAGTTCATTCAACCGAAGACGTTTTGAATGCTTTGGTGCGTTTCAAAGAGAACTATAGAGTCGATATCGCCGTGCAGGAAGAGACCTACTTTCGCCGCAATAAAAGGTTGATTGTTTTTGATGCCGACATGACTTTTTTACAATGCGAAGTGATTGATGAGTTAGGCAAGCTTGCAGGTAAAGGAGAAAAAATGGCCGAGATTACTCGCAAAGCCATGAACGGAGAAATGGATTTTAAAACAGCACTCCGTGAGCGGGTAGGTTTTTTAAAGGGACTGCCTGAAAAAACGCTGGAAAAGCTTGCAGATAATCTTCCACTCACCTCCGGGGCTGAAAATCTCGTAAGAATTTTGAAGCATTTGGGGTATAAAATAGCTTTAGTCAGTGGCGGGTTCGATTATTTTATCGAAAAATTATGTAGCCGGTATGGATTGGATTATGGCATTGCCAATCAGCTCAAGATTGAAAATGGCGTCGTCACAGGTGAATTGCAAGGTGAAATCATTGATGCGCAGGGAAAAGAAAATGCGCTAGCTTCTTTGGCTGAAAGAGAAGGTTTTTCACTTCGGCAGGTTGTTGCGGTGGGTGACGGTGCCAACGATATTAAAATGTTAGCAAGAGCAGGTTTGGGTATTGCTTTTAATGCGAAACCTATCGTTCAGCGTCAGGCACAAGCAAGCATCAACATGCATGATCTTAAGCTGATTCTCTATTTCTTAGGGATTAACAGGGATGATCTTCAGGAATTAAATGAATTGGTTGGGAAGAACGTAACTCAGTCTTGGCCAAAAAAGAAAACGACTTAGACAGATTGTTTTTCTTTTGTACGAACCAAATCTTTGACCGATAAAATCCCTACAATATCATCTTTTTCAGTTATTGCCAGATGATTGATTTTGTATTCTATCATTAAAGCACTCGCTTCAGAATTCGACGCTGATTTTTCTATAGATAGAATATTCTCTGTCATTATCGAAGAAAGAGGAATGGTTTTTGGGTCCAAGCCTTCACCCACCACTTTATAGACCAAGTCTCTTTCTGAAACGATCCCCACATAACCTTCATATCCTTTTATAAGGAGAGAGCCTATTCTTTTTTCTTTCATAAGTTGGGCTGCCTCCTGCGCACTAGCTTCAGAATAAATGCTTATTACGGGAGCCGTCATCTGCGATTCGATGGATTCCATCTCTTGAGCCCTCTGAAATTGAATAGGTATATCCTGATTGTAACTATATTTTCACTAGTTGTAAACGAGTATTTAGTGTTTTAAAAACAAAAGGTTATTGGAATTTATATTTGTAGGGCCAGCGAATTTTGAGTTCTGAGGTGGGAATTGAAATAAATATTGTTGGAGTTATTTTTGCCTCAGCTGAGTAGTATCATCCCGATGGTATGAGATTCGGAGCAGGGTTTCTGTTGTGCGAGGTCAGTCCAGCCATTTTTATCTACGGTATTTTTTACATCGATTCCGCAGGCTTGTAACGTGGGTCTAGCTTTTTCGGGGTGTTGGCAAAAGGTTGAGACGGTGCAAGGATCGCACAAGTTGCAAGGCTGCGCTCCCAGAGCGAAGGCTTTTGAATACCCTTTTTGTTTGAAGCTGTTTTCCAGCTGAACAACAATTTCTTGCACATTTGTGTCGGAACTTGCATTGATGAGAAGGGCCTTTTTATATTCTGTGAGAATTTCGGACATTTCATCGGTGTCGGGTGTGCAAGGAGGGCAGGTAAGTAGTTTGCCATATTGCGAACAACCAAACTGACACTGAAGGTTAACCCAATGAGCCATCGAAATGGTTTGTGTCAAAACCACTTTGGCTTTCGTACAACCTAAGTCCAAAGCTTCCTGAATCAGTTCCTGATTAGAGCGAACACTTTTTGGAATTGGTTTGACATTGTCGGGGATCATTGGCTTTCGTTTTTTCTTATTCACAGATTGTGTTATTATTGAGTGTGCTAGCAAATAGGTCAAGGCAAGATTAAAAACTGTTTCATTTGTTTTTAATATGGTAAAAAACCAGCGGATAGTTTGATGGGTATTTAGGGAGCTTCCCATCTGATTTATATGTCTTTATTTCCTTTTTATCCGTTTCATGTATCCCCCAAACCCTACCCTCATTTTGACAACAACAACAGGTGAGAAATGAATTTCCCTTTTAAAGCGATCGGCTTTGACTGGGCTTATACATTGGTCGATCTTGGAAAAGAAGATGATCGTAAGCCATTGCAAAAAGTGTTTTCATTTTTGAGCCATAGAAATGTTTCTCTTCCCGATTTTGGGGGGTTTCTCGACAAGTCGAGAAAGATTTTTCGTCCCATGATCGAAAACTCGCGTACCACTCATCAAGAAGCTCGTTTTGAAGTGGCCCTGCAAAAGTTAGTGAGCCATTTTGAAATTCCATTAAACGAGGATATCACTTTGAATAAACTTTTAGAGGTTTATTATCTGGAGGTTTATTCGGAAAGAAAAGTGTACCCAGAAGTTATGTCTGTATTGAGCTCTTTTAAGAATATGGGGGCGCGAATGGGGATTATTTCCAATACCACCAATCCGATATTTATGAAAGAGAAGGAAATGCAAGCAACAGGGCTAAAACCTTTTTTTGAATTCGCGATATATTCCTCAGATACTCCTTATCGAAAACCGCATCCCTCGATATTTGAATCGGCCGTGGCCCACTTGGGTATGAATCCGGCAGAAATTCTTTTTGTTGGAGATAATATTTCCATGGATGTGGTAGGGGCACAGGGTATCGGAATGAAGAGTGCATGGCTGAACAGGAACGGCAAAATTCTACCTGTGGGTGTTAACCCTGATTATGAATTGCATTCGCTGGAAGACTTGTTGCGAATCGATCTGGCGATACGATAAATGTATCGTTTTTTTGCAGGTAATGAAAGTTTTTCAGAGAAATCGGTTGTTCTCGCAGGTACCGATGCCAGCCATATTTGTACCGTTCTGCGGTTACGGGTGGGGGACAAGATTCAAGTGCTGGATGGAAAAGGCTCTCTCTATGTAGTACAGCTTGCAGATGTTAAATCCAAATCGGTAAAAGGTAAAATCATATCATCTGAAAAAGTGAATACGGAATCGCCTTTGAAGATTCATCTCGGTCAATCCTTAATAAAGGGGAATACGTTTGATGTTGTTTTGAGAAAGTCGGTCGAACTGGGTGTCGAAACGATCACACCATTAATGACGGAACGCACTGTGGTGAAAAGTGATGGTGATAAAAAGATCGCCCGCTGGCAAAAAATTGCAGAAGAAAGTTGTAAACAATGCGGCCGAAGTTCTATTCCAAAGGTTTCAGAAAACATAATCAAACTAGATGTTTTTTGCAAACAGAGAAGTGAGGCAGATTTGAAATTGATGTTTTGGGAACTGGAAAGTGAAAACGGCTTGAAGGATATTAACCCAGAAAAAAAACCAAGGTCAGTGAGTGTGTTGATAGGCCCGGAAGGCGGTTTCACTCTTGAAGAAGTGGAGACTGCCCGTAGCCATGGTTTTCAGACAGTGGGGTTAGGCCCTAGAATATTGCGTGCAGAAACCGCGCCGCTTGTGGTTTTATCGTTACTGCAATCCAAATGGGGCGATATCTAATCCGCATCCAGAAACGGAGGGATGAGACCCTTCTTTGAAATTTATGTGTTTTTAAAAACGAACCATTTTATAATGCAACGAATTTTATAACCCTTCGGTTTATTTAAATGACTTACCAATGCAAGCTCGAAATCTTTGAAGGTCCTCTGGACCTTTTATTACATCTGCTAAAAGAGCAGAAAATGGACATCTACGATATCCCTATTGCAGAAATCACTCGACAATATTTGCGATACCTGGAAATGATGCAGGAGATGAATTTGGAACTGGTGGGAGAGTATCTCGTCATGGCTGCAGAGCTGACCCGGATCAAGTCCAAAATATTGTTGCCGGCCCCTGAAACCGATGAGGAACCCGATTTTGGAGGAGGGGAGGACCCGCGCGCAGAACTGATGCGTCGCCTTAGGGAATATCAACGTTATCGCGATGCCGCATTTGAACTGCGAATGAAAGAACACGACCGTCAGCAGGTTTTTTTCAGGGGTGGTGAAATTGAAATAGAGGAAAGTTCGGAAAATAATGAACTGGTAGATGCCACCGTATTCGATCTTCTCAAAGCGTATCAGAGTATTTTAGATACGAAAACTTTTGAGAAAGATTATGAAATTGAAATAACCGAGATGTCAGTCACTGACCGGATACAATATATTTTGGATATTTTAAATTCATCGGATAGCGTTACCTTTGAATCATTTTTTACAGTTCTAAATAGCAAACAGGAAATTGTCGTAACCTTTCTGGCCATTCTTGAGCTGATGCGGCTAAAACTATTACGGGTTCAGCAAGGCCAGCATTTTGAAACCATCCGTATTTATAAGGCTGCCGATCAAAAAACACAGGATGCCGTTTTGCAAGAGTATCAACGTACCATCGATGCGGATCCACCGGAACCTTCCTGATCAATCGGGCCAAATCAATCTGGCGATTTCATCGGAAGGGAGAGCTTTGCTGCAGAGATAACCTTGAAACTGATCACACTCCAGATTTTTTAAGAAATCGTGTTGTTCCTGAGTTTCCACACCTTCTGCAATGGTTTTAAATCCCATTTCCTGTGAAATGGTAATGATTCCCTGAATGATAGCCGCATTACTTTTATCAGTACAATCGCGAATAAATGATTGGTCAATTTTTAGGGTATCAACGGGTAGCTTTTTTAGGTAGCCCAGCGATGTGTATCCAGCGCCGAAATCATCAATAGAAATTTGCATTCCTAGCTTTTTGAATTCCAATAGAATATCGATGGCTGTTTCAATATGCGACATAACAGCAGTTTCGGTGACTTCGATTTCTATATACTTTGGGTCAATATCCTCCCTATCTATTATCTTTTTAATTTTTGAGATTAAATCGGGCTGGTCGAGCTCCTTTCCAGAAAGGTTAACCCCAATTTTCACCGCGCTTCCATATTTGTCACACCATTTTCGTATTTGCCTACACGCCGTAGTAAAAGTGAACTCACCTATCATATTAATAATTCGACTTTCTTCTGCTACGGGAATAAATACAGCAGGGGAAACATTTTTACCATTGGGTTGTTTCCATCGGATCAACGCTTCTAATCCATCGATTTTCCCAGATCCCATATTGACCTTGGGTTGATAATGGATTTCGAATTCTTTATTTTTTAGTGCTTTTCTTAGGTCTTGTTCAAGGTTTAGACGGGCGATAATTTTATCATTCATTGATGAATCAAATATTTGGTAATCATGACCTCCTTTTTTCTTTATTTGATGCATTGCAATATTTGAGTTTTTAAAGAGTGTTTCGATGTTATCGCCGTTGTTGGGATAAAATGCGATCCCGATACTAAAACTTGAATGGAACTGCCTTCCCTGTATTTCTACAGGTTTTATCATGATTTCGAGGGCACGTTCTGCCATTGTTATTGCAAAACTTTCATCATCTAAATCAGGAAGAAGTAAGATGAAATCATCTCCTCCAATACGCCCAAAGGTATCTTCTTTTCTTAAAGATCCTTCAAACCTTTTGGATGTTTTTATTAAAAATTGATTTCCTGCTTCTTGCCCAAGCGAATCATTAACTTCTTTGAATTTGTCCAGATTCAAAGACAGGATGGCGATTTTTTTGCTAGATCTTTTGCCACGTGCCAGCATAATTTCGAGTCGGTCAATGACTAAATTGCGATTAGGGAGTTTGGTTAAAGTGTCGTAAAAGGCCAGTTCCCTTATATGTAATTCCATCGCTTTTTTATCAGATATATCTTCGACTATGGCGTAGATGAAAGGAGGATCTTCTAATTCGAAATATTGTATGCGTACTTCTACAGGATAAGTCGAGCCATCTTTTCTTTTAGATTCGCACTCAAAAGATACTTGAATTTGTTTTTTGGTGATTAGGTTTGAGAATTTTTCTCTCAATTCATCCCATGTCAAACTTTGAAAAATATCGTTGAAGATAGTATTTTTTAATTCATCTGCAGTGTAACCAAGGTTTTGAAATGCTTTTGAATTTGTTTGAAGAATTCGATACGTGTCTTGTTCAAGTATGAAAATTTCGTTATATGTATCATCTAGAAGGCGAGAGTATTTTTTGTTTAACTGAATTTGTTTTTTTAATTCGAGATTGTCAGAATCAATTATCCCTAAATCCTCTTTCCACCGATGAGTCAGTGTTTGAAATAGAGGTAAAAAGGCCTGTGGGTTTAGGGCTAAAAACTTAAGGAAATGTTCTTCATGAATTTCGATTGTTTTTACATCAGAAATGGTTCTTGCAGAAGCGGAACGTACCTTATTTCCAAGTAAAGCCATTTCACCGATATATTCACCTGTACCTCTTTTAGCGATTACACGATTTTCTTTGAAAACCTCAAGATATCCAGATGTAATGATATACATGATATCCCCGACCTCCCCTTCTTTAAATAAGAACTCCCCTTTGCTATAAAAACCATCACTTGCATTTTCTTGAAGAAAACTTAGATCAGGTAAATCTTTTAGAAAAGAGATTTTATAAAAAAAATCTAAAGTTGTCTTAGGGTTCATAAAGAGGCAGCCGCTTAAAATTGAACGAGGAATTGTAAATGTATTATAAGTATTTTGGAAAATTCTTCATTAAATTAAAATTTAAATATAAAATAAAGTGTCTCAGGTTTTACTTTTTAGTCAAGTTAAATACCCCGTCCCAATTCTCTTCTGGAGGGGATTCCATAAATATCTTGCATCTCTCCAAATAGGTGTCTGAGGGGCCATCTTTAGGATCAAGCTTTAAGGCTTTCTTAAAGCTTTCAATAGCTTCTTGCCATTTCTGAGCTTTATAGTTTTCCAGCCCTTCCAAATAATCAGATATGGCTATTGGGAAATTATCACTACCTTTCTTTCCCAATAATTCATAAATTTTTATGGGGGTCGCACGACCCACAACGCGAAGGGTATCTAGTTCTCTTACTTCAATAAAATCTTTTGCTTGTTGGTAAGTGGATTCACTAATAAGGGCGCAGGTGCCATATTGCTTGTTTGCGCCTTCAAGGCGTGCTGCTAAATTAACAGAATCACCATTCATGCCATAGTTCATACGTGTGCTTGACCCCATATTGCCCACAACCATTTCACCTGTGTTAATACCTACTCGCATAACCAGCTCTGGTTTTCCCTGTTGTTTGTATTCCTTTCTAAGCTCACTGAGTCGTTCCTGCATTTCGATGCAAGTCCAGCAGGCTCGTTTGGCATGGTCCTCAAAATACATTGGAGCGCCAAAAAATGCTTTGATTGCATCACCATCGTAGCGATCCAGCGTCCCATCATTTTTTATTAATATGTCTGTCATTTCGGTGAAATAATTATTTAAAAGAGAGACTAGGTCTTCCGCTGAAAGTTTTTCCGAAAAAGTTGTAAAGTTTGCCAAGTCTGTAAAGAATGCAGAAAGCTCTTTTTGCTCACCACCGAGCTTCAACCTTGACGGGTCTGTTAGTAAATCTTTTACAACTCGTGGAGAAAGATATTGACCGAAAACTTGTTTGATGAATTTTGTTTGTTCTTCTTCGCGCATAAAATGATTAATCATGATTAAAGCGGCGATACTGCTATTGGCAAAAAATGGATAAATATTTGTTACCCACAACCCTTTTTCGACAAAAAACCAATGACCAAGAAAGAATAACAAGAGACTGCTGAAAACCCAGAAAATGAGGCCTGAGAAAGGTTTGATTCGAGAATAAATGAGGGTACATAAAATTCCCGTAATAATTATTAAGAGCAAATCATAAAGAGGAGAAGCTTGCGACAGAAAAGATTTGTTGAAAAAATTGTCTAAAATAGTCGCGTGAATTTCTACTCCCGGTAGAACCGGATCGAATGGCGTAGACCTCAAATCTTCAAGAGCCGTTGCCGTTGCACCGATCAATACAATATTCCCTTCTACCTTTTCTTTTAGTGCTGATTGTTTTTCAGGTTGTAAAAGATCGCTGATTGAAAAGCTTGAGAAAGTTCCTCGAGGTCCCAAATGGTTAATTTCTAGCTCACCTTGAGGATTGGTGGGTATGATTACCGATTCATCAGAATCCATTATGACTTCTTCCATTCCCGCATCCCCAATCCTGAAGAGTAATGTTCCCTCCAAATATGTTTCGAGTATTCGTAAAGAGAGAGGTGGAAAGTAGAAATCCTTTTTAGTAGCGCTGTCGTGATAACGCACCATTAATGGTAAACGCCGGATAATTCCATCGAGGTCAACATTGAAAGTTAAATATCCAGAACCTGATGCCGCATCTGAAAAAGATGCGAGATTCGATTCGATTGCATAAGTTTTTGGGAAGGGTATATCAGAAATGCTCAAATCAGAATGAGATTTTAAGAATCCTCTGAACTGCGATTTTTTTATATCTTCAAAATATTGATGGCGTTTCTCCTTTGTGAGGTGATCAAGGCCATCAGGCGAAAAATGGAAAAAATATCCAAGTACCGTACTACTCCCATCAGAAAGAGTTTTAGAGAAAACTTCATCCGGGCTGCGTTGGTTAATGAGCTGTTTTAAATAATCCTTTGCTGAAGAGTTTTCTAGAACTTTATCTGGAATCAGTTTTTCCAGTTCAATTAAATTTTCTTTTAATGGGGTTTTTTCGGGAGATGAAAATATGACGTCAAATGCGATGACACTGGCATTCAAATTGGAAAGGTTTTCAGTTAATTTTGCGAAAGTGGATCGAGGCCAGGGCCATCTTCCCAGAAGATCTATGCTTTTTTCATCAATTTTTGCGATAACGATATTAGAGGTGGGAGCAATAGGGCCGCGTAACTGAAAATGAATGTTTTGAAAAAGATAATCGAGCCGAATTAATGCGGTTGGAGAAACTGCATAGGTAAATGTTAATAATAGAGTGATTGTAATGCCTGCAATATATGTGAAGTAGCCTTCATTCTTTGTTTTCAATTTCGTCTTCGCTCTCTTTTCTTGCAGTTTTTTATTCGAGTTTCGATAAGACATTGAAGTGTAGTAAGATGGATAGTGTCAATGTTGTGTAACAAAAAAAGAGATAAGTCCTTTTAAAACAAAGTTTAAAGCCCAACTCCCCTAAGAGTGGGGGTTTTGTTTTTAGTGAAAAAAAATATACTCATTGTTGATTGGAAGTAATAATTATATCAGACTTGTTTTTCATTCACTATATTGGCTGGGTTTTATGTCAGAAGAATTTGCAACGAGCGTATCGGAAAATTTAGAGCAACTGAAGAATGTGGATTTTCTTAGTTTTTTCTCAGAAGAGACTCTTGAAAAACTGGCACGTTCTTCCAGAATAGTTACGCTTGAACCTTATGATGTGCTTTTTGAAGAGGGCGATATTGCAGATGCCATGTATATCATTCTGTCTGGCGAAATGTTGGTTTATAAAAAAAACAAGGTGATAGCAAGAAGAGGGCCCAGTGAGTATATAGGGGAGATGGGATTGATTGAATCTGAGCCTAGATCTGCATCCATACGTGCCGAAATGAAATCCCAGTTACTTCAAATCACAGAGAAAAAGTTTCAGGAAGAATTCGCGGCCCATTCCCAATCCTTATTTGCACTTCTAAAAACTCTTTCCCAAAGAGCTCGAAAAGATCTGGATGTAATAGACGGGATGAATGCCGAATTGATTCTTGCCAAGGGTAATGCTGAACAGTTATCTCAGGTGCTTGACGATACAACCAATGAGATTTACATCATAGATCCTAAGGATTATAAAATTACTCAGATCAACTCGGTTGCATCATTAAATATAGGTTATAGAAAAGAAAATATTCAGGGTAGGGGACTTTATGAATTTTGGGAAGATCATTCACGTCTGGAATTTGATGAGTATGCTGAGAAACTCATTAGCGGAAAAAAAATGATTCAGGTTTTTGAGGCTTTTCAAAAGAGAAGAGACGGAACTGTTTATCCTGTTAAAGTAAAGATGAAATTGATTACGTTGCGCGATGATAGTGCTCTTGTTGCGATTGTGCGAGACCTTACTGAATTCCGGCAGATGGAATCTAAAATGAAGCGAATGGCATTTTTTGATCCTCTCACTAATTTGCCCAATCGCAACATGATCAACGACAGAATTCAATTGGCACTCGCTCACTCCGATCGAAACAAGCAAAAATTTGCATTGCTCTTTTTGGATATGGATGACTTTAAAACAGTTAACGATACTCTGGGGCATTCGGTGGGAGATGAATTGCTGAAACAGGTGGCAAAACGTTTGACAGGATTATTAAGAGGCGAGGACACGGTTGCCAGAATCGGAGGCGATGAGTTTGTTGTTCTATTGAGTGGATTGAAAGACGGGAACTATTCAACCGTGCTTGCTGAAAGAATAATAGAAACTCTCAAGCCTGCTTTTAAAATTGATGAGCATGAAATCTATTCCAGTTTTAGTATAGGAATAGCCGTGTACCCAAATGATGGTCTTGATGTAGAAACACTTTATAAAAATGCGGATGCAGCTATGTACCGTGCCAAGGTACAGGGTAAAAATACTTATTTTATGCATGACCCAGAAATGCTATCTGTTGCTCAAAAACGATTTGATCTTAAAAATGATTTACATAAGGCCTTGGAAGAGGATGCCTTTGTTTTAAATTATCAACCTAGAGTCGATTCGGAAACGGGTATTTGTAACAGCCTGGAGGTATTACTGAGGTGGAACCACCCTGAAAAAGGCCTTATTTTACCAGGAGATTTTATTCCCTTTGCAGAAGAAAAAGGGTTGATGCTACCCATCGGTGATTGGGTATTCGAAAATATTCAAAAACAAATTGCGGCATGGAAAAAAGAGGGATTATCCCCCCTACCTTTAGCGATTAATTTATCCAACAGTCAATTGATGAACCCCAAGTTTTCTCAAGCTCTTGATAAATTTATTAGTAAATCGGGTCTGCTATCGGGATTTGTTAAAGTTGAAATTTCTGAAACCAATTTAGTTAAAACTTCGGCAGAACAAAAGAAGCAGTTAAATGAAATTAGAGAAATGGGAGCAAAAATAGCTCTTGATAATTTTAGTATGGGTTTGTCTTCCCTTAATACCCTGGCAACTTTACCTTTAAACTCCTTGAATATTGACCGTGGACTTGTTAATGGATTGTTCACTGGATTCAATAAAACCATTACCAAAACCATAATTAATGTTGGCAAAAGCCTTGATTTGACGACTACAGCTCCAGGCGTGGAGACCGAAGAACAGAAAGATTTACTGTGCAAACTTGGTTGCGATGTAATCCAGGGAAATATAATTGAAAAACCCTTGCTATCTGAAAACCTCGCCCCTATCCTGAATAAGCCTCAATCAAAAGATAAATAAGCTTTGCTCTGATTTGCCGTTGTATTGGCAAATAATAAGGACAGGTGTGCCATTCCCTCTGAATGTCACGATTGGGTGAATTTCGACGAAACCCCATAATAAGGGGATTGTATAAGCGGAGATTTTCGGGAACCATAGAAGTAGTTACACAAAAATATTTCGAAAAGAGAAATCACTCTATTGTGCATATATAGGATTAATGGAGAAAAAAATGAAGATGAAAAAAACACGCAATAATAAAATTAGTGCAGTGATAACCCGTTTCTCTCAATTGCTAGTGTTAGGAATTGTCTCTCTTTTACTTATTTCTGCAAGTCAAGATAACGCGCAGGTAAGTAGGGCCGAATTTGTATCGATGATTGCCGAAAATCAGCCCCAGAATCCTATTTTCCCAGAAGGCTATTCAGATCTCGATCAAAGTGCTCTTTATAATTTGACAAATAAATCCTTAAAGGAAAGAGGATTCAATGTTCTGGAGGGAAAGAAATCTTCTGAGCCTCTGACAGATAACGAATTTGTCCGTCTTACCTATGCGTTTACAGGGGAACCCTCTGGGAAGAACCTGTATGAGCAAAAGAAATACTTAAAAGACACCGGGATGGTGATTACCGATGATATTGGTTTGACCACCGGAATCGAAGGGGAGGTTCTTCAGTTCCACAAGGGAAATAAAGATCCAAAAAGTGCACAACTGGCTAGCCCGGTTTACATGAAGGACCGGATTAAAACAGAGGGTAACGCCAGTGTGAGTTTCACTTTTGATGATGAAAGTCAATTGGTGTTGGGTGAGGATGCCGTTTTAAGAATTTCCAAACATATTTATGATCCTGAAAAAGATTTTCGCCAGACGATCGTTAAGCTTACAAAAGGTTCCGTTCGATTCAAAGTGACCAAAGGTAAAGCGGATGGGTCTGAATTCAAGGTCGTCACTCCTACCGCAGTCGCGGGAGTGAGAGGGACAGAGTTTGTAGTAAACGTAGATAATAATGGAAGAACCAATTTTGTTGGTCTGGAAGGGGAAATTGAGACCCGACCTATTTTGCCAGATGGTTCTTTAGGGGAAAGAGGTTTTGTAAGAGCCGGTGATATGCGAACAGTGCAAACAGACGGCACCGCTACTGCTGTTACAAAAGCTCCTCAGGGAGTTTTAAAGCAAGTTCAGAATAAGACCAAAGCTCCTAAAAAAAGTATATCTAAAAAGAATAGAGGTGTTTCCAAAGGCAAAGCCAAAAGAGTTACTAAAGGGAAATGGCTGACAAAAGCCGGAAAGAAAAATAAAAACCGCTTCGCAAAAAAATCAAAAATCGGCGGGAATAAAAGAGGCTTTGGTAATCCTGGTAAAGATCTCATTAAAAAACAAGCTAAGCAGGTTTCAAAAAAGATTGCTCGGGATTCAATAAAATCTAATACGAAAAATGCAGCTAAAGATAATGCTAAAAATAAAGCAAAAGACGGATTTAAAGAAAGAAAAAAGGATAAAAACCAAAATAAGCAAATTAAACAAGCCAGGGCCTCTAGAAGTGCAGCTAGGAAGACCTCAAAAAAGGGAGTAAGTAATCCTGGGGCATTTAAAAGTAAAGTTAAAAAGACTTCGAAAAAGGTAGCACGAGCAGCAGTTAAAACGGCTGCTAAAAGTGCTGCGACTAAAACAGCACGAGTTTCCGCTAAACATCAAGCGAAACTGTTCGCCAAACTTTCTGCCAAAAATGCCGCTAAAAAAGAAGCTAAGAAGCAAATTAAAAATGTAGCTAGGTCTGCAGCTAAGAAAGCTGTCAGCGCAAGCAACAATGGAAATGGCAACGGAAATGGTAATGGAAATGGTAATGGTAATGGTAATGGAAACGGCAACGGAAACGGAAACGGCAACGGCAACGGCAACGGAAATGGTAATGGAAACGGCAACGGCAACGGCAACTAGTCCAGCATTTTAAATCTAGTTGGAGTTTCCGTTTTAAGTTTGTATTTATCTGATTTTATAGTTGCTGTATAAGGTAAGTCATGGCGAAGAAAATTTTCGGGATTGACTTGCGGGCATTAGCAATTTTCCGCATCGGTTTGGCAGTAGTATTAATCATGGATCTGGCCCAAAGGGCCAGTGACATGGAAGCCCACTACACCGACTTTGGAATACTTAATCGAATTGATGCTTTAAAAGTTCTCCCGGAAAATGCCTTTTCTCTCCATTTGCTAAGTGGTTCCCTCTATTTTCAAATCACCCTTTTTCTAATCGCATTTGTTTTTGCTTTGTTTTATCTGGTCGGGTACCACACTCGACTTTCCGGTTTTGTGAGTTGGGCTCTCCTGCTTTCCGTGCAAAACCGGAATCCTTTAGTCCTGAACAATGCGGATATACTTCTTCTATCCCTTTTATTTTGGTGTCTCTTTTTACCCACTCAATCCCGCTTTTCGATAGATGCGCTGAATACTCCACCTAAAGTTAATGAAGACTGTCCTCACTTTTCAATGGGTGGAATTGCCTTATTGCTTCAAGGGATGTCCATTTATTTTTTCTCTTTCTTTCATAAAACAGGTGTGGAGTGGTATCCCGATGGAACTGCGCTTTACTATGCTTTGCATATAGGTGCTTATGTGACTCCTATTGGCGTTTGGATAAGAGAGTCACCATTTATTTTAAAGGGAATGACATATGGAACCCTTATTTTACAAATTTTTGGCCCCATTTTAATTTTTAGTCCTGTTTTTCGACTTCCCCTGAGGCTGTTGATTATTTTCCTGTTTGTTTGCTTTAGCATTGGGATTTTTATTTTGATGGATATTGGTTTTTTTTCGATCATTAATCTGGTGACTTTAATCCCTTTTATTCCTAAAGAACTTTGGGATTTTGTAGAAAAACAATTAAGGAAAGTCGATTTATTCTATTCCTTAAAGGAAACAAGCAAAAAAACAACGGGAACTTTAAATTTCTATAAGGAAAACAAGGTGAAAAATCTTTTTCTTGGGGGGATGTTGGCCATGGTTTTAGTGTGGAATATTTCCAACTTACCGCAAACAGGTTTTAAGTTGCCTGGTTTTGTGGGTGAGCTTCTGGGGCTTGTGCGGATGTGCCAAAATTGGAGTATGTTTTCTCCACATCCTTATAAAGTCAGTGGTTGGTATACAATTCCAGGCGAATTGAGGAACGGGCAAGCTGTGGATGTTTACTGGAAGAAGCCGGGCAAAGCCAGTTTTAATCGACCCGAGTATGTTTCACAGACGTTTAAAAATGAACGTTGGAGAAAATACCTCAATACCATGAGAACGGGAGAAAATTATCAAACACATAGATTAAACTATGGGCGCTTCTTGTGTCGAAGCTGGAATCGCGGTACACCCTTTAATGAGCAGCTTTATACCTTCCAAATACACTTCAATTCAGAAAAGACCTTGCCAGATTATCAAAAACCCTTAACAGAAAAATGGGTGCTTTGGGACCATGATTGTTTTGCTCAATAATTAATCAAAATACTTTATTAAATAATTGATTATGTTACAATTATAGGTTCACCTGCAAAATTAGAAAAAAATAACGGTCTAAAAAACTAGGCCTGTTTTATCTTTAATATGGGATTTGGTTCTTTATGGTCGCTCGAGTTACATTTCTGTTTTTAATTTGTTTTTTTCAATCCATTTCCGTTTTTGCACAAGACGAATCAGACAAATTGCTACTGGAAGGAATTGATCTGTATGGACAGAAAAAGTATGAGGAGGCACGGTTAATATTTCAAAAAGCCCAGAAGCTCGATCCTGAAAATTCAGAAATTCTTTCAAATCTTGGAATGACTCATTACTCACTCTCTGAGTTTAAGCTCGCTTTGGAGAATCTGGAAAAGTCTTTAGAGATCGATCCTCAAAATGCCTCAGCCCAATTATTTTCAGGCCTCTGCCGAATGGAATTGGAGGATTATGAGAAGGCCATCCAAAATTTTGAAGCCTCTCAAAAATTAGACCCGGAGATTGAGCAGCTTGCTTTGTTTCAACAGGGGCTGGCACATTATAAAAATGACTCGCTTGAGGATTCCCAAAGATTATTTAATGAAGCCATTACATCAGACCCCAACTCAGATATGGTGACTGATGCCAGAGAATTTATAGATATCGTTAAAAAAGAAAAACGAAACCAGAAAAGATTGAAGCTGTATGCGAATGCAAAATTTATTTCTGATGACAACGTTATTTTGGAAGAACAGGATACCATTGCAAACGAGGAGGATGTTGCGGTTTCTTATAATTTTGGAGCGGATTTCAGATTATTTAAGATTGGGGAGGTGGAATTTAAATTAGGTTATGATTTTTCACAATTGCTTTATAGAAGAGTAACTGAGTTTGATACCCAGTCCCATTCGGGGCATTCCTCGTTTTCTTTTGATAATGGTGAGTGGGATATTGGCTTTGCTTATAATTTTTATTATAGTTATTTAGATAGGCAGGAGTTTCTTGCTAGCAACTCATTCAATCCCAGTTTTGGTTTCTCTTTAACTGAAGATCTTTATACCAGTTTTTCCTATACACACACTCGGAAAAACTTCTTAAATGGGAGTAATGATCGAGATGCAATTAACAACTCTATCAATATTAGCCAGTTTTTATTTTTTATGGAAAGTAAAGCTTATCTTCGTTTAGGTTATGGATTTGCTTTGGAGGATACTCAGGAACCTCGATTTGATTTCATAGGCCACACGGCAAGTATGGGGTTAAAATTGCCCCTGTTTGCAAAGGTTTCAGCAATTTTCAATTATTCTTACAGTTACCAAGATTATAAAAGCGTTACGGCGAGTATTGGTGAACAGCGTTTTGATGCGTCTCATTATTTGGGCCTAAGTATTAATGTCCCTGTTACAGATTCTCTGGGTTTAAATGTTTATATGAACCGCACTATGAGTAATTCTAATCTGGCATCTATAGATTTTGTTCAGAATGTTTCTACTGTCCATTTAAATTATAGATTTTAATTTTTTCATAAAAACAATCCTCACTTTCAAGTCGCTCTTCAAATAGTGTTATAATCCTGCCGTGAAACTTAATTGGCCTTTATTTTCTAGAGTTTTGCTAATTCAATTGAGAGTGCCCTGTGTCTGAGTTAACCAATTTAGATTTTTTATCTAAAATCGATTTCCTAAAAAATCTTCCTGAAGACGTTTTAGAGTCCGTCGCCAGCGAATGTTTATTCAAAAGCTTGGAAGATGGAGAAGTGTTATTTGAAGATGGCGAAGATGGAAATTCCATGTTTGTTATTCTTTCTGGTGGATTGACTGTAATCAAACGTCAAACGGAGATTGCTCTTCGGGGTATGGGCGAATATCTGGGAGAGATGGCTTTGATTGAGTCTAAGCCTCGTTCTGCGAAGGTAGTGTCTTCTGGCGTCACTCAGTTATTGGAAATAACGCATGATTTGTTCCATTCTAAATTGTCCTCCTATCCAGATACTTTGATGGCCATCATGAAGACGCTTTCAAGTCGGGCGCGAGAGAATCTGAAAATGTTTGACAAGGCTGAAACAGAAAATGATATTTTGGTAAGTGGCGATGATAAGATTGAAAAACAAATGCACTTTTTAATGCAGGAAGCTGGCTTAACTCAAAGGGAAGCCGATGTGGCTCGCTTAATTTGCGAAGGTTTGAGTGACAAGGAAATCGCCAAGAAACTTAGTTTGAGCCCACACACAGTAAAAGACCATTTAAAAAAGGTTTATTCCAAGTTTCGAGTGCATGCCCGCGCTCAATTAGTATCTCTTATGTACAAATAGTTCTATCTCCCACCTTTACAACCTCCCCAAATATGCAGGCATTGCGTCTGGGCTGGACTGCGCTATAATATAAAGTTTAACAACAGGTTATATGTCTATGATGCTTCGGCAGATAAAAGAAGATATTGCGGTCGCGCTGGAAAAAGACCCCGCAGCAAGAAATGGGTTGGAAGTTTTTATTCTTTACCCAGGCGTTCATGCGCTGGTCACCTATCGGGTCACGCACTGGCTTTGGGGGATCGGATTAAAGTTTATTGCCCGAGCTTTGTCTCAACTATCTCGTTGGGTCACTGGGATTGAAATACACCCGGCTGCTATTATTGGAAGACGATTTTTTATTGATCATGGTATGGGGGTGGTCATTGGTGAGACATCTGAAGTAGGGGATAATGTCTTTGTCTATCAGGGAGTGACTTTGGGAGGATTGGCTACCAAAAAGGGAAAGCGCCATCCAACGATATCCAATGATGTGGTCATTGGTGCCGGAGCCAAGATTCTTGGGCCTATTAAAATTGGTTGCAACACTAAAATCGGGTCAGGCTCGGTTGTTTTACAGAATGTCCCAGAATATTCGACAGTGATTGGTGTGCCGGGTCGTGTGGTTTTTTCCGGCATTTCTTCGGATTTGGAAGACGACGATGGAACCGAATCTTTTCCTGATCCTGTTGCGCGGGCTATTGAATGTATGTTGGACCGATTGCCAGAAATGGAAAAAGAAATTCGCCAACTGAAAGAAACGTTAAAAGAAAATGGAATTACCGACTCATCCTCGATTGACGAAACCGCTAGAAAAAAAAGTTCCGGTTAAACTTGTTAGCCTCTGTTGTATATTTCCTGCTTATTTACTAATGTATTTTTTTTATGAAAAAGATTTATCTGGATCATAATGCAACGACTCCGTTGCTTCCTGAAGTTTTGAACGCAATGATGCCTGCTTTGCAGGATAATTTTGGAAATCCTTCCAGCATTCATTCGTTTGGTCGATCAGCGAGAGTTCAATTAGACGAAGCGCGTGAAAAGGTGGCTCGTTTGATTGGTGCCAGCTCTTCGGAAATCATCTTCACCAGCGGCGGAACCGAGGCCAACAACCTTGCGCTTTTGGGCGTTGCGCTTGAAGGTAAAGGTAAAAAAATAATTACCAGTAAAACAGAACACCCTTCGATTCTCAACCCTTGCCGACAACTGGAAGGGCAGGGGGTTGAGGTTCACTATCTTGATGTGGATCGATTTGGGCGTATTGATATAAATAATTTGGAATCACAAATAACCGAATCGACGGCTTTAATCTCACTGCAACATGCGAACAGCGAAACCGGAGTTTTACAAGATATTAAAAAGGTAAGTGAATTGGCGAGGAGCAAGGGAATTTTATTTCATACGGATGCCGTACAGAGTGTTGCTAAGATCGAATTTGATTTGAAGGATTATCCCGTCGACATGCTGTCGATTTCTGCGCATAAGTTTAATGGTCCAAAGGGAGTGGGAGCATTATTCCTTAGAAAGGGTACGCCGGCTCTTTTCTCACCGGTCAGTGGTGGAAGCCAGGAAAAGAAGAGAAGAGGGGGGACAGAAAATGTCGCCGGTATAATTGGCTTTGGAAAGGCCTGTGAAATAGCCACTGATAGAATTTCGGCCTTGGAAATTTCGCGTGTCACAGAATTGAAGGACTATTTTCATAATAAAGTATGTGAAATGATTCCTGGCACCAAGTTGTTGGGGGACATACAAAATAGCTTGCCCAATACTTTGAATTTAGCGTTTGAAGGTGTGGAAGGGGACACGTTATTGATTGCTATGGATATGAAAGGCGTGGCGGTGTCAACAGGTTCTGCTTGCAGCTCCGGTACCGGGTTGCCATCACCCGTCTTGCAGGCTATGGGTTTGCCTGTTTACAAAATCAACAGTTCTATTCGCTTTAGCTTAGGTTGCAACACTACAAAAACGGAGTTGGATTCGGTGCTCGCAATCTTGGTAAAAGCGGTCAGCCTCAATAATACTGCGGTCTCGTGGAGAGAAAACTAATGAAAACCCGTCGATTATTCGATAAATTATAGAGAGCCGTCTCTAAACACTGCTATAGGCCATGAGCAGACCTTATAAGGGGACCTACGGGGTATTGAGACTAGGATTATTGTATTGACAAAAAACAACCAACCCAATATAATCCATTGATTATTAAGGGGTAACACTTCCACACCGAATTTGTATGGAGAAAAACATGCCACCGGTCACCTTATTAGCACGCCTTGCTCTGGTACTGCTTCTATCATTTCCTCTGTTATTAAGCGGATGTAGCTATCTTCCCTGGGAAGGTGAGGATGAAGACGATCT
>JAJDBA010000158.1 GCA_029261675.1 Nitrospinaceae bacterium | reverse complement strand
GGGTTCCCCATGACCGGGGATATAGATTTCCGCATCCAGGTCACCTATATAGTTGAGGGCCTTAATCCAATCTTCAATATAGGCATCGCCCATATAAGGGATCTTGCCACTCGTGATCAAATCGCCCGCAATAATCGTCTTTAGGGTTTCGATATAAATAAACAAGTCGCCGTCAGTATGACCCGGCATATGAATTAATTGCAGATGATACTCCCCTGCATAGATATGCATTTTATCTTTAAAAATCATATTGGGGGGGGTAATCACCGTTTCATCCATCCCAGGAATTTTAAAGGACTTAAAAACTTTCAAATGCGCTTGTCCCGATTCCCCTTCCAGAGCTTTGCGAACATTTTCGTGGGCAATAATGGTGTGGGTGTCTTTAAACACCTGATTACCAAAACTATGGTCACCGTGATAATGCGTGTTGATGGTATATAAAATCGGCAACTGCGTTTGTTTGCGAACCTCCTCTTTCACCTTTTTCGCTTCAGCGGGTGTAACGCGGGTATCAACCACAATCACCCCTTCATTGCTGATAAGAAAAGTGGTGTTAGAGTCGATGCCCTCACCGTGGGTCAATGTGAACAGATTTTTCCAAACCTCGACGGTTTTAGGTTTCTCTGCCCAAGCCACATCTGAACAGAGCAGACCTGCCAAAATAAACCCAACCCACTTCAATCCACGCATAAAAATATATCCTCAAAAAATTTGGTTATGAAATATCCGCATATTATCACAAGGCGTAGCCGTGTGGAAATGTTGCTGATCGTCATTCCGATGAGCAATCACGAAAAGGAGGGGACATATCACCCATCCAATAGTTCCTTTCCTAGTGAGAAAGTTTATGCTACTTTTATTCCATGGAAACTCTGAACAAAAAGAAATATGACTTTTTATTGTATTTGCTGGAAACAGGCGATGCCATGGTCTGTCTGGATGCCCGATTGCCCGAGGTGGATGTTCCCGACAACCAGAAAGCCAACTCGTCGTTAAACCTGATTTTCAATTTGAACTTCAGGAGACCCTTCACAGTAAATGAAGACGCTATTTCTGCGACTCTAGCGTTTAATGGCAGGCCGCATGAATGCCTGCTGCCCTTTGAAGCCGTTTGGGCTATTTATGATCCTAATATGAAAAACGGGCAGGTGTGGGAAGAGAGCGTTCCCACAGATATGAATCTGGCAGATCATATGATGGGAGGAAAACCCGACAAGCTGGAACCTCAGTTGAAATCAGTGAAAACAAGCGGCAAACCGCCCGCTCAATCAGGGGCAAAACCGAAGCGAGACCGCAGTCATTTGCGCGTGATTAAATAACAGGTTTCACCTGTAGAAAATTTTCATTCATGTCATGCTGAGTTCATCGAAGCATGGATCAACCCCCTTCGAGAGCCTCAAGGTGACTTATTTATATGCAAAATAGTTTTGCCATTTTCTTTACAAAGGATTAGGGATAGATTAAAATCTGCCTCTTATCTAGTGAATACAGAAAAATGGTGGGCGTAGCTCAGCTGGTAGAGCTCTCGGTTGTGGTCCGAGTGGTCGCGGGTTCAAGCCCCGTCGCTCACCCCATTTTTCCCATTAGCATGGGAGGCGAAGCTACCCCTCGGCTATTTAATGGCCTTGCCTTCCTGAGACCGTTGGCTAGGTTCTCCACTTCCACCCCACATCTAAAAACCAAAATTCAATTCCCATTTTTTTAATAGGATCAGGTTTGTCTACGAGTTCCCTGCTCCACTCTTATATGAAAGGGCTTAGTCTTTTTGACTAGGCCCTTTTGTATTGAAGTTGTAAGGTAATTGTATTGTGGGAATTTGAAGGGGGAGGCTTCGATAATTTTGCCCCCACATTGATCCACCGGAAACAGGAGAGTAGGTAGAACATGAAAATTGGAATTGTTGGCTGTGGTCATGTTGGTTCCACCAGTGCTTATGCTTGTGTTTTGCGCGGGGTGGGAACGGAAATAGTATTGGTTGATAAAAATGTAAAATTGGCGGAAGCGCAGGCAGAAGATATTCTGCATGCTACGCCGTTTGCACATCCCGTTCTGTGTCGGGCCGGAGATTATGCAGACCTGGAAAATGCCGCAATTGTCATGATCGCCGCTGGCGTTAACCAAAAACCAGGTGAGACGCGATTCGATGTATTGAAGCGCAATACTGAAGTTTTTTCTGAAATACTTCCCTCCATTTTGAAAGTTGCCCCAAATACCATTTTGTTGGTTGCGACCAATCCGGTGGATGTTATGACGCACATGACCGCAAAAATTGCAGGGGAAAGCTGCGGTCATGATCCAGGCCGTGTCATCGGTTCAGGCACCATTTTAGATACCGCGAGGTTCCGTTCCTTACTGGGACAGCATCTGGGAATTTCAAGCCATTCCGTACATGCCAATGTACTGGGCGAACATGGGGATTCGGAAGTGCTGCACTGGTCTGGGGCAACAATCGGCAATGTTCCGCTGAAAAATTTTGCCTTGCAGGTCGATTCTCCAGTCACACCGACTATCCGTGAACGAATCAAAGAGGGAGTTCGCGGGGCGGCTTACCGCATCATTCAAGGCAAGGGAGCCACTTGGTTTGGCGTTGGCGCAGGCATGGCACGTATCGCTCAGGCTATTATTTCTGACGAACATGCCGTTCTCACCTGCTCCGCTCCAACTCCAGATATTGCTGGGATGCCAAATGTCAGTCTTTCCGTTCCACGCCTTATTGCTGCAAACGGAATTGAACGAACCATTTATCCTGAACTGGATGAAAAGGAAAGAAGAGCATTTCAAAAAAGTGCGGAGGTCTTGTGGGAAGCAACAGAAAAACTATAAAGTGAAAAAAGAAAGAAAAGACTTTAAAAGAGATCACGAACCCCGAGCAAAACAGATTTACCCGGGGTCGAGAACTTATTTCTGACGGTCAAAATGAATGGGCAGACACCAACATCTTCTAGTCCCAATCATTATAATCTCCGTCAATATCATCGAATGCTATATTTGCCTGGGTTGATTCTTTTGAGTCAACATTTGAAGCCAGTGTATTAGATTTGATCGCCATTCCACTACATCCTGAAATGACTATAAAAGCCAATACAAACGCTAATGCCCCCAACCGTTTTAGAAGACTCATGTCTTACCTCCTAGTTGATGGGAAGATTCAATTCTCTACTACCAATATCCTAAATATAGAATTGATCTCTACCTAATATTTACTTGTTCTTTAAATATAAGCTCAATCTTTAAAATCGCAACCCCTCTACTATTAACGGCAAGTTCCGATTTCCTATCTGTTCATCTTTTCCTAACTTTTCACGACGATCGTTGGGTAGGTTATTCCATTCAATTTAATAATGTTCAAATCGATACTATGCCCCCTCTATTCAAACCAAAAAACTTCTCCCCCCAAAAAATAAATTAGCGTATCTGGATAAGTTTGCTGAAATGTAAATTTTGCATTTTACTTTTGGTTTTTTATCAGGAAATATAAAGATATGAAAATCAGGACAAATTCAAAATTATCGAATTTAGAGGCTTGATGACCTTTTACCGATAGCAAGCTCGGAGAAAAAATATGATTAAATCAATTTGCATGATCGATGATGAAGAAATTGATATTTATCAAGTCAATAGACTTTTAAAGAAAACAAAAAATGTAGAACATTTCTATTCTTTTTCTGATGGGAAAGAAGCCTTAGAGCATTACAAAAATTTCGAGGAAAGCCAAAAGAAATTTGAGGGTCACTTCCCTCCAACGATAGTCTTGCTAGACATTAATATGCCAAGAATGGGTGGGTTTGAATTCTTAGAAGAATTCCAGAACCTTCCAGAAGAAAAAAAGTGCACCCCAGTAATTATAATGCTCACATCATCTTCTCAAGAAAGAGATAAAAAGCTCGCTGCGAAATTTCCGATAGTTAAAGGTTTTATTGTAAAACCACTGACCAAAAATATTCTCGAAGATATTTTTAAATTAATAAAAGAGGAGTAACGGATTTACCTAATTAGATATTTTGGCGGGAAAAAGAATGGTAAAAACGGTTCCTTCAGGACTACTATCCACAGATATCTCACCTCCAATTCTCTCCAGATTTTTTTTGACTAAATACAATCCTAACCCACTACCAAATGAAGAAGATTTGTGAAAGCGTTTGAACATACCAAACAACTCACCTAAGTATTCTTGAGGGATTCCCAACCCATTATCTGAAACATGGAGTCGTGTGCCTTCATTTGAGTCAGTTGCCTCAATCTTAACAAACCGGGTTGGCTTCTGCGGATCGGAATACTTTATCGAGTTCGAGATTAAATTATCTAATACTTGATAAAAAACAGCCTTTTTTGTCCAAATGGTTTTTCCTTCATCAATGGCAATCTGCACTAAAACTTGTTTTTCGCTGATTAATGTACTCAGGTTTTCTTTTATAAATTCAATTTTACTTACAATATCAACCCGTTCATATTTTTCTTCTTCGTTTTCAACCTGGGTAATCGCTAAAAGGTCATCCGTCAATTTTGCCAAGTTAATTGACAGTCTTTCTATTCTATTAACATTGGTCAATACCTCTTCGTAATCTTTTTCTACAAGGTCTTCTTTAATTATCTTACTCAAACCGTTGATATTAATGAGGGGGGCTTTTAAATCATGTGAAGTTCTATAAGAAAATTCTTCCAACTCCATATTTACGTTAAGGAGTGTTTTTTGAGTTTCTGCCAGTTCTTCATAGGGCTGGATAATAATTTTCCTCCCCAGAAAAAACAACAATATAAAACCTAAAATTGCCACGATAAAGGAACTTATGGCAAATCCTGACAAGAGTATATTTTTCTGCTCAATCGCATTTCCTCTATCAGAAATATGTACAAACTCTATCCCGTATTTTGAAATATCAAAGCGTTCTTCATGGGGCAATAAAATATTAGAGTCATTTGATCGGACGTTGTTACCCTTAACAGAATAAGCAAAAGCAGATGAAACAGCTTTGAGTGATGGATTGTCAAAAATCTTTTCAGGCATTGCACTGAAGCATGCAACGATTACACCTTCTACTCCCTTCATATAATAAATAGGAATCGCCAATTCAAATTTTGGTCCATTCGTATTATCAATGTTAAGTATGAGTCGGATTTCTTCACGAACAATTGGAAGAACCCATGGATATTTTATTTCCTGGTCTCTCTCAGTAAATAAAATATTCCCCTCAATATCCAAGACAGTGAGAATGGGGTCTTCTCCTAATAACGCTGCACTGCTGATAAAGTCACGAAATGCCGGGTTTCCGCCTTCACCCAGCAAAACCGAGGTGGGCACCAAGGGGTTACTTGCAATATCTTTTAGTGCCAATTCCTTACTATTTAGATATTGCCGCATTGTAGTGGCTGCTTTTTCTGCAATTGCCTTATCCGCCTGGTTTTGCAAATTTTCAAAGGCATTGTCTATTTTTGGAATTAGTATCAGGAGCGTCATGAGAAGAAACAACCCTGTAGAGATAGCCACAAAAATTAAAAAAAGACGAAATATAGGAACCGTCTTACCAACAATTTTTGGATTATCCACGGACATCACCTTACTCATTCCCCAGCACTATTATTTCATCCTGCTCTCCATAATGGGCCATACAGAGATCTTTAAGACCAAGAGCTTCATGTGCATCCGGGTTTGATTCACTAAAAACATTAAAGGGGTTTTTATATGTTTTAATTAGGCCTTCAACCGGGGCATTCAAATTTTCTAACGCAAGACGAACTTTGTTTCTATTTTCCTGCATATTGGTTGTTAGTTTATTTTTGCGTATAGCTTCAATCAGAAGTTTGGTGAGATCATATCCATGGATAAAGCCAACCGGAGATGTGATATCTGTAGGCTCCTTTATTTTGTCAGAGAAATGAGTCTTCGCTTTTTGAAATACCTCTTTGCCTTTTTTAGTTGGAGGGTTCTGCAAGAAAGAGAAACACGATTGAATGAAATTTAAGCTGATTTTCTCTCGTTTCTTGACATCAATTATTTTATGAAAATTTCCAGCAGTAATCCCCCAATGACTGATGATCGACAAGGGGTTTTCAAAATTCAGCTCCACTAAGGCTTCTACTATTTGAGCGCCCTCCCTTACATTAGCAACCAACAAAATACAATCTGCACCTGCTTTGTAGATCTCCATTAAATCGTTACGTGTGGTATACCCCTTTGCCCCGACACTAAACTTCGTAATGCCTGAGGGAGTTTTTCCACTTTTTGCTAAGGCCGATTTTATATTTTTTAAATTAGAATCACCCCAGGGGGTATTTTCAAGGAGTAAGTGGGGAGCAACGCAAGATTTGGAATTCAGAGCAAAATCCACTAACACACTGCCAGCTTTTTTGTCATCGACTGACAGGCGAAAAACCCAGTTTTCTTTTGAAGGATAGCGAGTAATGGGACCTCCAGCTGCCCACGGGACAAGTGTGAGAGCCTTATTTTCGTTTATAAATTTGCGGTTTTTAATTAAAGGAGGTGAATGTATACCCGATATCACGGCTAAAGCGAGGTCATCTTTTAAAAATGTTTTAAAGTTAGATAAACTGCGTATCACATTTCCTCTGTGATCCTTTTTAACTAACTCCAAACGGTGACCTTGAATCGTGTGATTAATTTCACTAAGTGCCGTTTCTACTCCTCTCCAAATAGATTCAGCGGATTCTTCATGGTTTGACCAATCTGCATCGTGATAAAGACGGATAACCTTCTCATTCCCCATGGAATCTGATGGAGAAAGAACCAATAAAAATATAAAGGCCGCAACCGACTTTAGGAGGATTGAGACAAGGATATTACTAATTTTCATTACGCTTTTTAAGGCTTTAAGACCTTTTTTATTCGGAAGTAATAGTTTCAGTATTCTTATGAAATTTTATAAAATCAATATAAAAATGGTTCTCTCAAGATTACGATCAAATTCATTAGACTATTCCCCCTATATCTTTGAGAATAATGCTTTTTATCTATAGGAGCCTTTGAACCATCACAAAATGGTTGAATTATAAAATCAAAGCCTTAACCTATAAAAAGAAAGGTTATTAAATTTATTTTTCAGACTAAGGCTAAATTAAAAATAAAGGCCCCTAATGCACACCCTATTTTACTGTAGCGTAGCGAATCAAGAAATGTCCGATGCTGACATTTTAGATATACTAAATGTGTCTAGAAAAAATAATAGCCAGAAAAATATTACAGGCATCTTAGTTTTTCAAAAAAGAACGCGTGAATTCATGCAAATTTTAGAAGGGAAAAAAGAAGCGATTTTTGATTTGTTTAACACAATTCAAGATGACCTCCGGCACACCAGCGCATATATTGTTTACGATAAAAAAATCGAAGAAAGAATGTTCCAAAATTGGAGCATGGCGTTTGCAAATTTAGAAACGGTAGACAAATCTAAACTAGAAGGAGTTTCAGAGTTCCTTGAGAAAGGCTTTACTACTGAGCTGTTAAAAGAAAATTCTGAAAACACCTCTCGTTTAATAAAAACCTTCAAAACTTTTATAGAAAATGATTGATTAGATTTTTGTTTTTAAAACATGAATTTCCCCAAGGCCTCGAGCACATTTTCACGTTTCAGCAATATGCTTAGTTATACGAGCTCCCCCTCTTCCTTCCTGTTAAGCCCTAAGAATATCTCATATCCTCTATTCCTAGTTAATCCACTGAACAAGAGTCTGCCTCTTAAAACTAACCCTGCTTTATTTCCTTACAAAAAAAACGTATTGTTTTTTTAATAAAATCAGGAATCATCTAAAATGGGGCTATACCTTTTTCGATCTCATAAAATCAGCAGGAGGAAAAGACTCTCGCGAGATCAACGTTGATATAACATACAAATTTAAGGGATATTTAAAAGATTATCGCTTCGAAACCGGCTTGCTTTTGTGGAGTCTGACAGATTTTCTGAAAACCTTATAGAAAAACGACTTCAAGCACAGTATGCTTTTTAAAATTTATTTAATGGGTCAATAAAAATATTAATATGAAATTGATGAAACAAACTTGCATCTTCCTTTTCCTAGTGCTGGCTTCCCAATTCAGCATCGTTTGGGGAGAAGAAAAGAGCCCGACTCCAAAAGCTAAAGCAAACTTAACCGCCGCAGAGCTTGCTTGGCTTCAAGAACACCCTGAAATTAGATTGGCACCAGACCCAGACTTTATGCCAATTGAGTTCATTGATGAATCAGGAAAATATACTGGAATCGCCGCTGACTATATTTCTCTATTAGAAGAAAAACTACAGATTCAATTTAAAATATTGAAATTCAAAAACTGGGAAGAAGTCATTGAGAAAACAAAGAATAAAGAATCCGATATGTGGGCAGCGGCAACTCGAACCCCTCAGCGCCTTGAATACATGTTGTTCACAGAATCATTTATAGAATTTCCTGCTGTGATTCTTGTAAGAAAACAAGCGGAAAGTGCCTTGACGCTGAGTGACCTGCAGGAAATGAAGGTAGGCGTCATCTCCGGTTATGGAGTTCATGACCACCTCCAAAATAATTATCCAACTCTAGAACTACATCCCGTGAAAGATATTAAATCTGGACTTAAAAAAGTCTCATTCGGAATGATTGACGCCATGGTTGTAAATATTGCTTTAGCGTCGTTCTATATAGAGGAAATGGGATTGACCAATTTAAAAGTAGCCGGAGAATCTGACTTTACCTATCGCTGGGCCTTGGCTACCCGAAAAGATTGGCCTCAATTGAACCGCATCTTAGATAAGGTACTGCTTGAAATAACGCCCGAAGAACGAAAAACGATTTACAGAAAATGGGTGTCTTTAAATCAAGATAATTGGGCCAGAATAAAAAATTTCTTGATCATTGTCAGCGCAATTCTTTTTGTTGCTAGCATTGTGGCTATTGTGTTTTTAAATCAATCTCTAAAAAAACAGGTGAAAAAAAGAACTCAGGAAATCAATCAAAAAAATACTGAATTGTTAAACATCCAACATGAATTGAAAAATATAATTTTTCATAGTGAAATTGCCAAGCAAGAAGCAGAAAAAGCAAATCGTGCAAAATCGGAATTTCTTGCCCGAATGAGTCATGAACTGAGAACACCCATGAACGCTATTTTAGGGTTTACTCAATTACTAGGAATGAATGCACAAAGCAGATTAGACGAAAATGAAAGAAACAACCTTAAGAGAGTTTCTTCCGCCGGAAAGCATCTTTTAGAGCTTATTAATGAAGTGTTGGATCTTTCGAGAGTCGAATCCGGAAAAATGAAGTTATCCATCGAAAGGGTGGATATTATTTCAATTGTAGAAAACGTGATCTCTCTTTCTAAATCACTAGTTGAAGATAAGGGTATATCTCTTGAGTATCAGAAAATTCCTGAAAGCAGCTTTTTTGTTCTGGCAGACCCCCTTAGACTTAAACAGATTATATTGAACCTGATCTCAAATGCCATCAAATACAATAGACCTGATGGCTCGGTTATTATTTCTTATGAAAAACTGGGCAGAGATAGGATGCGTTTAGGAGTGAAAGATACTGGCCACGGAATTCCAGAGGATAAAAAAGATAAATTGTTTAAGCCCTTTGAGCGCTTTGACGTAGATGCAGAGCATATCGAAGGGACTGGCATTGGGCTTACAATAACCAAACAGCTTATCGAGCTGATGAACGGAGCTATAGGTTTTGAAAGTATTACTGAGGAGGGCAGTTACTTTTATATCGATATTCCGGTTGCAGTAAAAGCCCCTGCAATTCAGCCTGAAGAGAAAGCAGAGCCAGATCAACCTGACTTAGATAACAACGATAAAAGGAAAATTCTTTATTTTGAAGATGTTCCCGAAAACCTGGAATTGGTCAGACAAATTCTTATCAAAAGAAAGAGTATACATTTATTATCTGCTTCCACAGCTCTGGTGGGAATTGAAATTGCTCAGTCTGAAACTCCAGATTTGATCTTAATGGATATTCATATGCCCGGGATGGATGGCCTAACAGCTTTTAAAAAATTGCAAATAATAAATGAAACTAAAGACATTCCTGTTATTGCTTTAACGGCTGACGCCATGGATGTAGATATAAAAAAAGCCTTAGATCTTGGATTCAAGAATTACATCACTAAGCCTATTGATGTACCTAAGTTCTTAAATGTGATTGACGAGATTTTTAAATAAAACCCAGTTTTTTAGTCTTTATCAGCAGAGCGATTAACAGGCATTCCCTCTAAAAAACAACAGACCACTTCTCCCTTCCCCATTCCTTGGAGGAGAAAATGGAGAAAGGCGAGCGATCTGCAGTCGAGAGTTTTAAATCCCCCTATTAAACTCAAGAAGCAACCAGTGTCCCCAAATGATATTGATTTTATCTCTATGTATGAATATGCACATTGAGCAATCGGTCATAATCATATGTTTTTAATATTTTCACGTGTTGATGATAAAATATTTTTATTAAGATCATATAAATACAAAATTAATATTTATTAACAAGGCAGAATATTAAAAGGGAGCACGGCAATTGAGCCAGTCAAAATCAGAAGATAATTGGCTGCAAGAAGCGTGGAAAGAGTCTACTTCTGAACCCGTTAAACTGACCCGAGAAGAAGCCAGAGAAATAAAGATGTTAAGACGAAAAGGTTATAAAGATTTCTCAGATGCCTATTTTGAATATCTCCAGTTGAAAAAAAAAGAAGGTCCGCTGGACTATACTCTGAAAGAATTTTGCGAAAAAAAGGGAATAAAATATCAGTTTTCAAAATTAGGAGTTACAGAATGAGGGCTGTTGGACTGTATCAATATTTACCCATCGAAAACGAGCTGTCCTTAATGGATATTGAAATGGATCGCCCTCAGCCGACGGGAAAAGATCTTCTGGTGAATGTCCGGGCGATTTCGGTCAATCCAGTCGATACAAAAGTGCGGGCACCTAAAAGCGGCACAGAAACTACACCGCGCATTTTAGGATGGGACGCGGCAGGTGAAGTCATCGCCATCGGGCCTGACGTCCAAAGCTATGCCATTGGCGATCAAGTATTTTACGCGGGCGATATCACCCGTTCAGGCAGCAACAGCGAATATCAGTTGGTCGATGAGCGCATCGTGGGCCGAATGCCCACTCGACTCGATTATCCGGCCGCGGCGGCCCTTCCATTAACGGCCATCACGGCGTGGGAGGCATTGTTCGATCGCCTCGGCATTTCGCGCCACGGGGACGATGAAGGAAAATCCATCCTGATCATTGGGGGAGCAGGAGGTGTTGGGTCCATCGCCATTCAACTAGCGAATAAAGTGGCTAAGTTGAATGTAATAGCGACCGCCTCCCGGAAAGAGTCGCGTGCATGGTGTTTGAAGCTCGGCGCAAACAAGGTGATCAATCATCGCAATTCATTAGCAGAAGAGTTGACCTCGCAGGGTATAGATACCGTGGACTACATTTCCTGTCTCAACAATACCGATCAGCATTGGGGTGCCATGGCTCAGGTCATCACGCCTCAAGGCCGCATTTGCTCCATTGTCGAAACAAAGGAGCCGGTCGACCTTGGAGCACTGAAAAGCAAGAGTGCCACCTTTGTGTGGGAGTTTATGTTTACGCGGTCGATGTACCAAACTGCTGATATGATTGAACAACAGCGATTGTTAAACATGATTGCTGATCTCGTGGACAACGGAGAACTTGCAACAACGCTCAATCAAGTCATTCGCCCCATCTCGGCTGAAAACCTCCGCCAGGCGCACGCTCTGATTGAGCAAGGACACTCAATTGGCAAAGTCGTGCTGGCAGACTGGCTTAAGAAATAATTGCAAATTTTCCACAGAACTCCATGAACGCATTGATCACCAAATTGCACGCATCAATATCGCCCGAAGACTTTATCCCCTCCTGAATCCCGAATAAAACGAGTTGCTTTTTGCAACTTTTTCGGGAATCCTAAAACCTGCTAGACATAAGTATCATTCACTCTCGGCCTTAACAAACTGGCTTACAAACTATCCGACAATTCATGGAACCCATAGGAAATAGCTTCAATAGATCTTCATATAATTTGATACTTTTTATTTGCGTTATTTTTTTGGGGTTTGGTGTATTTACACCAAACGTATGGGCAGAGGAAAAAGAAACCAAAACCTATATCCAACCGCTAAATGAAGTATTTCAATCGGACACGGTTTATCCTCAAGAAAAAGGAGAAGTTCAACTTCAGGTATCGCCCACGTTCTCAGAGGGGAGTAATCGCAAAATTTTTAAGACTCCTTTAACCATCGAATACGGCCTCACGGACTTTTGGCAAATAGAATTCGGTTGGGATAGCTATATCAACCGAAATCCAGATATCGGCGTCACCACACGAGGCTCTGGGGACTTTGAAATCGCAACCCAATACAGCTTCATGAATATTGCTGATTCTAATTATCATGCTACGGTTGGATTCGAAATCGGGTTCGCGGCGGGCAATATAGATAAAGAGTTGACTGAGGGATTTAACGAATATGAACCTTATGCAATTCTCGCAAAAGATTTTCCAGAATTAAATAATAGCCAGATCTTCACCCGATTAAGTGTGGGTTTTGCAGATCGCAAGTTAAGACATGAGGACCCGGATGAAGACGAGACTGAAGCCAATGAACTTAGCTGGGATGTTGGCTTTTTTATACCTGTCGGCCCCCTAAGACTCACCACAGAGTTTAACTGGCGAACCAACGAATGGCATAACAGCGGCGATGAAAATCAAATCTTCCTCACTCCTGGAGTGGTTTGGGATTTACCAGGAACGTGGGAATGGGGAATAGGAGCACCTATCGGGTTAAACGATAAAACGGATAATTACAGAATTATCACTCAGCTAATTTATGAGTTTGACATCGACTAACACAACTAATCGCGACATTGCCACACGACGTATAATTTATGAAACCCAAATTTGGAATTAGAAAAAAATTCTTAATTATTTTTGCGGGAATTTTCCTGTCTGTGTTGTCCTTGTCCGCAATAATTTTGCACACCTTTTCTTCCGTTAACAAGCATGAAGAAAGAAGGGGATTTTCTTACTCACAAATAGAAATAAGCGAAAAAATATTAACTCTGGGCAACACTCTGATTGTAGGGTTTGGGGATGTTTTACATGGAGGAATTGAAGACAAAGAAGAGATCATTGAGACTCATAATGAAACGCTAGAAATGATCGAAAAATACAAATCAGTGATATCTTCTGAACAAACCTATGTACAGGAAGATGAAGAAGAAGAAGATGAAGAAGAAGAAGATGAAGAAGAAGAACTTGATGAGATCAATCATGTGCTTTCTGTTTACATGTCTCATTACACAAAGCTTAAATCCATCTTATCCTCACGTAACAGTGCCATCGAGAAAAAAACAGAATTTAGAAACTACAAAGAAACTATTTTTGAAGATTCATGGCCAATACTAATCAGACAAATGATCGAAGGCGAGTTAGCAGAAGTCAGGTTGGTCGACCGAAAGATTAAAGCTGAATTTGCATTTATTGAATTATTAGCATGGGTTTCGATTGCAATTACTTTGCTTATATTTTCACTTGCCTATCGTTGGATATTAACAGGGGTAACCGAACCCATTGAAGAATTCATTAGCGCTACAAATAAAATTGCAAAAGATCAATATGATTTTGAATTAAAGAATAGCCAAAACGATGAGATTGGCAACCTGTCCTCAGCAATCAATCACATGGCTCAAGAATTAAAGAATTCCAAAAAGAATTTATTACAATCTAAAGAGTTTGCAGAAAAAGCCAACCAAGCCAAATCTGAATTCATGGCGCGAATGAGCCATGAGTTACGCACACCCATGAACGCCATTTTGGGGTTCACGCAATTAATGCAATTAGATCCTAAAAACGAATTAAATAAATCTCAAAAGAAAAACCTGGAAACTATTTTATCTGCAGGAAACCATCTTTTAATTCTTATTAATGAAGTATTAGATATCTCTGCCATCGAATCTGGGAATTTGGGAATTTCTATTGAAACCATAGATATTATTCCCATTGTGGACGATGTAATTTCTATTTCCAAAACTATGGCTAATAAAAATGGAATATCTCTTGAGTGCCAAACTATATTAGAGGGATCGTGTTTCGCAGAGGTAGACCCGCTTCGTTTCAAGCAGGTTGTTTTGAATTTGGTCTCAAATGCAATCAAATACAACAAACCAAACGGATCAATCGTTGTTTCTTATGAAAAACAAAATAACGGCATGATGCGTTTAGGAATAAAGGATACCGGGCATGGAATTCCTGAAAATAAAAAAGAACTGGTTTTCCAACCTTTTGAACGGGTTGATATTGAATCTGAATTTATTGAAGGAACTGGCATTGGGCTTACTATTTCCCAGCAACTGATTCAGTTAATGAAAGGCGAAATTGGATTTGAAAGTACTTTTGGAGAAGGGAGCTTTTTTTATGTCGATGTACCTATGTCGACTAATATTCCAATTCCAGATAATACTGAAGAAATATCCAGCTTAGTTCCTCCTGCAAACGCCAATGCTAAAACCATTCTTTATGTAGAAGATATTCCCGGGAATGTGGCATTGGTAAAACAAATATTTAATCAACGCAGACCCAATTTAATATTAATTTCCGCACCCAATGCAATAGAGGGAATAGAAATAGCCCAAACTCAAATTCCCGATCTAATTTTAATGGATATTCATTTGCCTGAAATGGATGGGATCGAAGCATTCAAAAAATTGCAAGAAATAGAAAAGGTAAAAAATATCCCTGTTTTTGCCCTGACAGCGGGTGCCATGGACTCAGATATTAAAAGAGCCATGAAACTGGGGTTCAAAGATTACATCACTAAGCCTATTGATGTGCCCAAATTCTTAACTGCAATTGACAAGATTTGGGAATAAATTATTACTTACTCACCAATTTGGGCTTAAAGATCTTGCTTTCAAATTTTAATACTAAATCAAGCTACCAAGTTCAGACAGGCAAACTCGTATATTTAGGAAAATGAACCCCTATTTTCGCTCCTTAACCTCAAATTAATCAAATTGAAATTTTCTATTCCCTTCTTTCGAAATAAAAAGTAGAATAGCTTTTCTGGCTCAAAGCAGATCGAGGGAAAATTCCTTATTTGAAAGCCTTAGTTATTGATAATAATAAAGGTAGCGGGTTTAATATCGCTTCCCCTAATAATGTTATTTATGCGCCCGTAGCTCAGCTGGATAGAGTTCCGGACTTCGAATCCGTAGGTCGCAGGTTCGAATCCTGCCGGGCGTACTTTTTTTTTGCAAGTCAAATTATTAAGAAGTAGCATGGATTAATAGAGTCTGTCGCCATGCAAGGAGGTAAAAATGTCTCGAACAAAAAATAAAATAATTGGTGTTCTAACAGGGTTGATGGTGTTGTGCTTTTTTCAATCAGCACAAGCTGATTTAGGAAGTGCGGTTAAGGTTGAAGAATCGCTTGCCATCCAATCTGCGATCCCAACCGACAGTGCAGGGAGTTACGCTCACGGCGAGAAAAAAGCCGAAGGCAGTAAAGCAAAAGCCTATGCTCACCCGCACAAAAAACCAGAAGGTAGTAAAGGCAGCAAAAATTATTCAGGTCATCATGGGTCTAAAAGTGGTCATAAAAATCATGCCTACAGTGCCAAGCATAAAAAGCATCATTATGCAAAAGGCGGTCATAAAAGCCACAGCAAGCATAGTGGGCATGGCGCACATTCATCGAAATGTTTTTTCAGTCACCTGTTAAGCTTCAAGGATAAATTGAAATTGAGCGATGCGCAGGTGGCAAGCATTGAAAAAATGCGTTTCGACTATAGAAAAACCAGCATACTCTTGACGGCAGACAAAGAAGTTGCCAAAATGGAGTTCGATCAATTAGTTCATGGCAAGACAGTGGACGAAACGGCAATCCGTGCGGCGGGCGAAAAAATCATCGCGGTTAAAACCAAAAAGATCCGAGCCAAAGTGGAAGCCAAAATCGCAGTTATGAAACTATTGACCGACGAGCAGAGAAACCAAGTACACAAAATGCATTCTTCCCATTAAGGGATAAAAAATTTCGGGGCGTAGCGCAGCCTGGCTAGCGTACCTGCTTTGGGAGCAGGGGGTCGGAGGTTCGAATCCTCTCGCCCCGACCATTAAAACAAGGACTTACGGCAACTGCTGTAAGTCCTTTTTTGGTTTTTTGCTAACAGCGTGAAAATCCAAAACCTCAACTGCCTTTCTTAGTCGGTCGGGACTAAGGTGGGCATACCTCTGGGTCGTGGATATTTCCGAATGTCCAGCCAACTCTTTCACCGCATAAAGGTCTACTCCCTTCTGCACCAACTGAGAACAGAAGTCATGCCGTAGATCGTGAAAACGGTAATCTGGGGTGCCAGCCTTGCGGCAAGCTCGTTTGAAAGCTCTGGTGACTCCCCAGCCAGTATATGGCTCGCCGTTCTGCTTACTAAAAACGTAAACTTGGCAGATCGGCCTGATCCTCTTCGCCTTTTGCGCCACGATAACCTGCATGGCTTGGTCATTCAAAGGCAGACCCAGACTGGTTGAGTTTTTCATCACTTCGGCTTCCAGGACGATCACCCGTTGCGAAAGATTCACCTGAGACCATTTGAGATTGACGATGTTCGCCCGTCTCAATCCGGTGTTTTTGGCCAAGAGCACCAGTGGCTGCACCCAATCGGACAAGTGATCAAAGATTTTACCGAAATCCTCATCGGTGAAAAATTTAACCCGCTTGTTTTCCTTCTCCCGTTTGACACACGAGACGGGATTGAAGTTGCAGTAACGCCACACCTTGATCGCTTGGTTAAAAACCGCCGAGAGTAATCCGAGTTCGCGGTTGATCGTCCGCTTCCCGAAATCCTTCCCCTGCTCCGCTTTGATCTTTACCTTGCTCTTCTTCTTTAGCCTACGTTGCCACTTCGCCGCATACATTCTGCGCCGTTCTTGCTTGTATTGCGCAACAAGATCGGGCGTGATTTGTATCAGCAAATTGCCGCCAAAGAATTGGGTGAGGGTTTTTGCAAACCTCTGCTCGTCGCCTTGAGTGCTCGGTGCTTTGTCTGGGACGATCTCTTCCAAATACCGTTGCATCATCTGATCGAAACTGATGGTATCTTCCTGCTGAACCGGAAAATGCTTACTCTCAGCCAGTTCATTTTTAGTCTTGTGGAAGATTCTCTCCGCCAGCTTCTTGTTGCTAGCTCCGGTATTTTTCCGATACGGCCTTCCCAAGTGAGTGTAGGACATCCACCAGACTTTGCTTCCTTTGGGCTTATAAACACCCATAAGTTGCCTCCTTTCTGGAAGCTGATTTGGTGTCTGGTTTCCCGTTACCTGTACCGGAAATAGTAGCAAAGAAAATGTACATGCTCAAATATCCTTTGGTTCGTTTATTAGCTTGCCTCTTGCCGGTGTCTGGATAACCACTCATCGATCTCCAGCTCCCGGAATCGGTAGATACCCTCGATTCTATAAAAGGGAATCACTTTGCGAGCGATCCACGAATAGATCGTTTTTGGCTTAATATTGATCTTTGCGGCTAGCTCTTTGACGGTTAAATATCTTTTTTCATTCTTCATATTAAGAATCTCCTTAACTAACTGGAGCCTGTAATTTCAAATATGCAACCTCATCTTCTTCTTGAGGTACTTTTATTTCGTAAGATGGCAACTCACTCATCTTACGTAAAGCCCTGATCTTAAAATAAGGCTTCATCGAGACTTGAATAGGGGCCTTGTTAGCTTGCACAAAAATTGCTCCGTCCATTGTCCGCGCTTCACTAGCCGCAAGGAGCGGTTTGGTAACGGTTCCTCTTTCAGTTTCTATCTGAGTGTTCCCCAGAATCTTTTGGATTTCTAGGCAAGTAGAGCTCGACAATCCTGACGTGAAATACTTATTGGCGACTCCCGCATCTCTAATAATTTTTCCTTCTGAATTTCCATAGATCATCAACTGCTCTAGGTCTTGCAATATGATTGAGACACTGCATTCTCTTTTTCGGAGTACGGTGATTAAATTGCTAAATGCTGGAATTTTGATTCCGTTGGCAAATTCGTCCATCAGAAAAAACACTGGTGCTCCTTTCGTCTCCAAAACGTAATCAAACATCTGAGTAAAAAGAATAGAAAGTAAAAATCCAAAATATCTAAATCGACTCTCAGGAATTATCAGGTAGATGATCGTTTTCTTGTCATTATTCCTGATCGCTTCAAAGTTCAAATTATCGGACCCAGTTAACCTACAAAGGTCTGGATCACTAAATGGCTCAAGAGCCGATTTTGCTGTACTCAGGAAGTTCTGAACGACACGTTCATCTTGTGCTATGAATCCCTTCCACTCGTTAAAAGTCGCCTCATCTAACTGTGAAACTAACGAATCGAGGGCAGATCCATCCGCTCCAAATAAATTTAAGAGATGCCGGAGATTGGCTAAGTTTTGATAACGGGGTTCTTGAAGTTTAATGGCGCGAAGTAAAATGTTTAATATAGTTTTGGAGCCATTCTGCCAAAACGTCTGATCGCCCTGAGTATCGTTGCCAAAAGCTGACGTTATTAAGATGTGGGTAATACGGTTCAAATCCGAGTGGGTATGTGCACGAGCCAAAGGATTGTAGCGGAGAGAATTTTCTAAATCAGCCGGAGCCAAGACTTTTATATCGAACCCTTTATTTTTAGACAAAAATCCCGAGGTCTTTTGAAAAATCTCACCGGAAGGATCGGTCAGCACCATATTTTGATCCAGCATTAGCACATTTGGGATGCAAAATCCGGCGGACTTGCCCCCACCCGTGGGAGATACCAATATCAGATTTTTAAAAGAATCTAGAAGAGATAAGCGAGAATTGGTTCCGGCATCTATTACCAGCCCCTTATTCTTTGAGCTAAGGACCCTTCGCCTCTCCCAAAAACCCATGAATTGGGCATCTTCGAGAGTAGCCGGTTCCTTGCGGAAAAATGGGAAAATCATACTTAAGGGAATGCTTAATCCCCATCCTATTAATTTGAATGGAAAAAGCAATAGATTCTCATTGTTCTCCGATTTAGATTCGGTTGGGCTTTCACCCACAATTGCTTTGTAGATTACGAAAAAAATAAAAAGGAACCCGATAGCATTGCCAAAAGTAAGTTCGCTCATGATCTACTTCCCCGGAGTGATGAAAAAATAATGCGTGCAATTTTGAATGGCAGGGCAAGCAGAAAACCGATGTACACTCCGGCATCCGGTTTCGATTTATCAAAGGCTCCGCCAAAGTTAAAAAACCAAATCATTATTCCAGCAACTAAAAGTAGATCGAAAAATTGATGATCTGTCATAATTCATTCCCTCCCAAAAACTATTTAAACTGTTTTAAAATTCCGGCTAGAGTTAGTCTCCAGCCGACCATCATGCAAATAATTTTTAATACTATAAAAAGAAAAGTGACCAAAAAGAGAAACTCTAACGGATGTGTTATCCAATACCAGATTTCTGTCAGCATCTTTTTCTCCTTCGTTAATGGTTGATAAATGATTCGTTTACAGTTCGATCCAGTTTTCGCTCGGTCTTTTGTTCTCGGATTTGTTTCAGCTCTAATTTCCTTCGCTCTTCAATAGCCTCTTCAAGCTCTTGTTCTCGGATTTGAGCTTTGCGAATCTCCTTCCCCTTAAGGTTCTTCTCAAGTGGGTCTTCATCTAATTTATCTTTGGGCATTTCCAGTTGCGGTGGAGCGGGATTTCTACCGTTCATTTTTTGAATATGCTCATGGGCCTTTTTCACTTTTCTCTCCGACAAGTCCCAACCTCTCCACAACTGCTTATCCGAGCGATCAAAGGTCAGAGTTTTACCGATGCGGTTTTTCACTTCCCAAAACGGCCCTTCCTGTTTTTGAAAATAGTATTTTCCGTGGACGATGGTCCCGTCACTTTTTTGATAAAAGATACTCACCTTGTGATTTTGTCTGATATAAAAAAGCATGTTGGTTCTCCTTTAATTAATATTTTTGATTTATAAAACTCCGACTTGCAAATAGACACTGATTATTAATACGCACATACCGAACCAACCCATACTGGTGATAAAGTCATCCCTTACTCTGATGAAATTTTCGTTATCAGTTGACGACAGAACTCGATACACACGAAAGAAATCCACAACCAAATTAAACAGAAAAAACAGAAAAACTATTGCCCAATATTTTTGTACTAAAGATGTGCACCAACCAATGGGCACAGTGGAGTAGCGAAAATTTAAATATAAGAGAAGCAAAAGAGAGCACAACGCTCCCAATATTGCTAATTGGAGTCCTTCTTTCCCTTTTAAATAATCAAACATTTATAAAACTCCTCTATTAAAGATTGTGAACCATACTTGTCCCAGCATGGTTATGCTCACAAGATTTAGAAACTATCTGAATAAAGTTTTACTTCTGACACTCCTGCAATCTGAAACCATTCTCTCCACAACTTTTCCAGGTTTTGATACTGCTCACTCGATTTCATGGAGAGTCCAAAACCTAATACCGTCACGGAAATATTTTTTAGTAAGTCAGGGTTTCCCGGAAACGATCCTTTAGACTTAAGAAACTTCTTAACTATAAAGTCAGTGTTCTCTTCTAGATCAGACAGGATAATCATTTGACTCCCCGGAACTGGAGCCAATTTGATGAGCGCACCGATTAAGTTGGTGTGGTTTTCGGTGCGGAGCGTACCTTTGGCGATCAGGCCCTTCAGGTGAGATATGAACCACTCAACTTCTTTTGCCACACCTTGCGGAGTCTGATTCTGCGGTCTTTTTTGTAGACGGTAAGAATAAACATTGTGGAGAGTGAAATCTCCGAAAGGAATAAGATAAACTTCGGTGCTTAGAGGAAGTGATTTAATTTGCCTTACTACCTGCTGGGCCGCCTTGGCCGCAAAAGTTGGATTCTTAATGTGGGCCGCCGAACCGCTCATGTCTAACAATATGTAAAAGGGCTTTACTTCCGGGATTGGAGCATTCCCACAAGCGGGGAAAAACAATAGTGCAAAGATAATTAAGGCGACTTTCAGCTGATTTATGGTTTTCATATTTATCTCCAGAATTTATATTTCTTTGGTTTTGGCTTTGTGCCCGTTACCATTTTTTGAATTTGCGTGATCACTGATCTCCGGTTCAAAAGGAAGCGGGATTTCAAACTGTTTTTGTGGGGTCTCAATAAGCTTCAAATTTTGAATCGCTATCTCACTGGCGGCGATCCCTTCCCCGACTTCATCCACCTTCACGCGCAAGATCGGTTTCAGGTAGACAAGCTGTTTGTTAAACCATTTACACGGGTCGCTTTGCAAAAACAGGAAGTACAATATTTCTGCCCGGATATCCTTTGCGGTGGAAAGGCCATAGCCGTTATAAAATCCGATGATTCGCATCTGAATTTCACGCAAGTTTTCCTGCTGACTTACATGATTCGAAAGAATTGGGAGTGCTAATTCCAATTCCACAAACTCTCGTAGAGCGACTTGTAAATTCACAACATCCTCTACATAGATATTTGCAACATTCATGTCATCTTCGGTATCCGAAAGCTCTTTTATCTCCTGCATCACTAGTGCGATACCGCCACCCATCAGGAGCAGAACTAAACTTAAAGACCACATAGAGCGGAGCAACGATTCCCGGCCCAGTCCGGCATCAATGATCATCTGCCGATCTGCTTTTTGATTGGTTTGAGCATCTGTTACTGCTTCTGGGTTGGACTGTTGCATCAAGGTACTGGGAGCACCAGCAGGTGGATAGATGTTATCCGTTATACGAGGTGCGTAGACATTGGTAAAAACTGCACCAAACGCTAACAGATACAAAATGGCCACAATCCCAAATCCATAACGGGCCGCCCTTAATGCAGCCTTGCCCATATGCTGGAGCCAGACTTTAAAAATACAGAAGCCACAAAGATTTATGAAGGCAAGAATCACTGCTTTGAAAGCGTTACCCAAGCTTAAATTTCCATCCGAGTTTTCTAGGCCCAAACTCCAAAGTATGTAGAGAGAGACAAGGTCGGCAATGGAAAAGGTGATCGCTCCAATCTTCCACCAGATTTTTCTGATTCGAATCGATTCGTGCTTTTTGATGAACTGGAGTTTTTCATTTAAATGATGGTAAGCAGAAAGCGGAAGTTCTTTAAGGTTTTCCCAATCCTTAAACTCCTCCCAGTTCGGGAGAGCGGCGATTACTTTTCTCCAGTAATGTGGAATTGTATTGTTTTGGAGGTCTTCGATCTGGGCTTTGCTACGTTGGATTTTCGCCTTGGTCTCTTCCCAGAAAATCTCCTCGATGGTGATATCGTCCTGGGTAATGGGATCAGCTTTTTGGCCACGAGAAACGAGCTTTTCGATCTGACCTTGGAGTTGTTCGATGACCTCTCCCGTGACGTTGGTCTGGGATATTGGGACAATTAAATCGAAACTGTCTTGGTCTTTTGGTGTGAAAAGTGTTGGCATGCCACCTCCTTATTTTGGTTGGAAAACGGTTTTCCGAAGGAGGTAGACTTAAGAGGAGTAAGGTAATGAACTATTCAAATCAAGATGCTTGATTTTTTTAGTGTATACCTAGATAATTAGTTGCGTTTTGCTCTCCTGGGTCTCTATTACCCTCGGTGCAAAGCTGGCGGCAGGGCTTCGACTCCCTGCTGCCGTTTTTCCTTCTAGCAACAGGGCCCCAAACCATCAGTCTTTCAATATCCATATTGAACCACAACCCAATACATCCGTCAATACAAATTATAAAATGAATTACATGTTTTCGTGAAATATAGATTGAAATTGTTCTCTACCAGATATAAAGTATCTCGAAACTAATTGATTAGGTGCTTAATGTTTTATCCATACGAACCCGACAATCAGAGGCTTATTGGAATACTCCTAAAGACATGGAGGATGAGACGAGGAGATAGTCAGCAGGTTCTAGCCCACGGGCTTGGCATACCTAGAGGCTTAGTTAATGCAGCTGAGAATCTCTACACAGAGAAAATTTCCGACCAAGACTCTCGTCGTATAAATCGGAAAACACTAATAGAAATTCACAAACAATTAGAACCACAAGATACAGAAAAAAGTATTGATGCCCTACTTTGGTTGTTTGACGGGCAAGTTTTGCAAGATTCTGAGAGAGATGAGTTTTATCCAAAAATCATCAAGGAAGGAAAAAGCTTAACTTACAGAAAAAATAAAAAAAGAATGGTGCTTGAACAACTCGGCCTAGCTTCGGAGTTTCTTACAGAACATTCTTTAAAATATCGACGCCCTCCTAATGAGCTTAAGATAAAACCAGCAAACTATCATAGCTATAAAGCACCGCGATCTTATCGGGTGGATGGTACCAATATTAGCCAATGCCTAGACATACAGACAAAAGCACAAATAGCATCAGTTTGGCTCGTAATGAGAGAGACCCCGCCAGAGTATATACGATACCTTGATTTCGAAGATCCAAATGCACCGCTCCCGCCGGGAATAGCCACCGGCGACCTTAACCTTATCGGTGCTGGAATAAATGCTATGCTCGAATATGGTGTTAAAATGATTTTCGAAACACCGGCTCTCATTAACTCAATTAATCCACTCCTCCAAAAACCGAAAGCCGTTAAAAAGGCTAGGGAGATGATTACAACATTGATTAATATTCTTAAAAAGAATGAAGGTCTGTTTCGAGTGAAGCTGGTTAGCGATGCGGTTCCCTTTGAGCTACAAATTCATGGATTAGAAACTGCATTTCTTACTAATCGCGCAAATGCTCTGGAATATTTAAGTTTAAATCCTGCTGAATATTACTGCCCTCATTACCAAATTCTGGAAGGTGACCAAAATGTACTTCCTTACATTTTAGGATTTGAGACATTTTGGGACAAACTCTCCGAAACTCAGTCAAACAACGCCTCGGTGATCAAAATACTGGAAGGAATACTAAAAGAGCCTAAGTCGAAAAAAGCAGCTAAAAAATAATGAATAATGAATAAATCCCCCCTTTTGTTACGCCCCTTGGCAAATATACGCAATAATGGAGTTGGCTAAAATGACAAAAGCAGAATTAGTGGAAAAAGTCGCAAACAAAATTAATCTAACTAAGAAGCAAACAGAAGTTATTGTTAATACCCTTTTTCAGAGTATTACTGATTCGCTATCTGAGGGAGATAAAGTTGAGCTAAGGGGATTCGGGAGTTTTAGAATCCGGGAAAGAAATGCTAGGGTCGGTCGTAACCCTAAATCGGGAGAAAAAGTTGAAGTTCCCTCTAAAAAAGTTCCCTTTTTTAAAGCCGGAAAGGAGTTGCGCGCAATAGTGGATGAGAAAGACCTAGAGCTTTCGTAAAATATAGACAGAATATTAATTTGCCTTCCAAATAAATTTTGAAAGCTGGAAAACTCCAAAGCTCTATTCTAATTCGACACCACCACAAAAGTCTGAATCGCATTCAAAGCCTGCCCCGATCTAGTAACAGAACTTTGCCCACCAATGGTCCCTCCGCTGGCATTAACTGTGTATTGACACGGCGCGTTCGCAACACACTCTAGCTCAATACTGATACTGTTTCCCGAGGCAAATATTCTCTCCACAGACGAGCCAAACAACACCGAAGCGAAAAGGTTTCTCGCGCCGTTGATGATCGAAGTTATATTCGAGGTTCCACCACCATTAGGTGAAGTGAAAGTGAGCGTTATCCCTGTTCCGGTTCCCGAGTCGCCAAGGATAACTGTTTCATTAATAACCTCTTTTGTATCTCTGCTGGCTGCTCGGAGGTCTCGCAAGATTCGGCGTTCGCGTTGTTGGGAGTAAAGTCGATTGTAGGCTTGGTATGGATCGGTCTTTCTCTGTCGAGACTCCTTATAAGATTTCGCTTCTTTTAGATTTTTAACAAGAGGGCCGATCTTGTGGCCTTTCCCAAAATTCACAGTGACCGAACGCCCCAAATGTGCTCCTCCGGGCAAACCAGAAGCTTTCTCGCCTTTTGTTTTGAGGTTTACTATTTTCGATCCATTCAACTCATGTTTGTGTGCCTGGACATATTCAGAGTCCACACCAATCGAATTAAACGTGTATGCTTTTAATCCCAATTTGGCGGCGGTAAACTCGGCAATCCCTCCTCCCAATGAGTGGCCTGTCACAGTAACTTGATTTTTGCTGAGACCAAAAGTCCGAATCGTTTTTTTTACGAAATCCAAGCCTTCACTATACTGCGCTGTTACATGTGGTTTATCGGTCGTGCGTAAAGCCCCCACGGAAAAATCGGCCTTTAAATCCTTACGAGACTCGGGAGAAATTTCATCCAAGGTAGAACCTCGAAAAGCAAAGGCCACCTCTCCCGTTTTGCGGTTCCGAAAAGCCACTCCAAACAGACCCGATTTATTTACCACGCTGGTAGTCTGAATAACTTTCCAACCGCTCGGACGCGGATTGTCTTCGTAGACCTCTTGGCTTAATTCTGCAAATGGCAGAAATTTATCGGCTAACTCAATCTCAACATCGAGAAACTTTTTTTGAGCGTAACTCTCCCCAATCGAAACAAAAAACACAATCAACATCAAAACCCAAACCTTTATATTTCGCATCCCACCCCCAGCCTCAATTTATTTTTAAAAGAAAACCTTGAATCCAACATCGTAACGATTACTTTTGTAGCTCCGGTCGTGGAGGGTAGAGACATTGGAAGTGTGTCGATACTTAGTCTCCACGGTTAAATCCTCCAGCATCTTCCACTTCGCAAACAGCACTTTTGATAACTGCAAATTCACATCCTGCCGGTCATCCTGCCGGAAGGAACTGCCACTACCGAGTCTGCTGTCGTACTGGATATGCGAAAAGTCATACGAACTATTCAGCAGAACTTCGTATGGCAACCAAGTTTCACCTCGCAAACTAACTCGGTGAGTGTTGCGATCAAAGGCCTGCCCCAAACTTTTGTCGGCATTCTCAACGGAGAAATCGTAGGCAAAATTGATATTGCTATCACTCTCGGAAAAAAGATATGTGTGCGAAACCCCTAAACCATATTTATTCTGATCCCGCGCATCGTTCTGCCAGTTGTCTGTTAACTGGCTCTCAATTGAAAAACGAGTCATGCCAAACTTGGGATTCAGATAGGTTAGGCTTGGATTAATTACGTGACTCCCACTAAACGCTTTTCGATCTGATGTGCTGTGAATAAATTTATAATCAAATCCAAAGCGAAGAGAGCGACTAAATTGATAGGTTGGACTGAATCCAAAAATCTGCACGGTGAGATCGAGCGAACTCTTTTTGGCGTAGAGTGTTTGATCAATAGCGTACGTTCCCCGCAGACTTAACTTTTCACTTAATTGGTGATCGAGATAGCCATACCCCGTCCATTCAAAAAGCGAATCACCGGAACCGATATTATCGGCACCACTCGGACGGAGGCTGTCATCCTGTGGGTTCGCCACGGCGTTGTCATCGTAGGCGTAGGCCGAAGTAATTTTCACTTTCCAGTTTTTTCCAGTCTGCTCGTAGCCGGAGTTTGAAGTCGATGGTTCTTCGGCAAAAATGGTTTTTGGAAAAAATAAAACCGCAAGGATCATAAGTGAACCCAAATTACATTTCAAAAAGTCTCTTGCCATTGCGATTTCTTCTCCCCTCATCTAATATCCCTCCGCATTAAAAAACCCACCTGTCTCATCAAACGGTCGTTTGATTGAACACCCTCATTTCACTTCATCCAAAACAAAAAAATGGCAAGATTAATCGGCTACGCCAGAGTCAGCACGAAGGGGCAAAAACTAAATTTACAAATAAAGGCACTAATTAAGGCAGGTTGCAAAAGAGAAAATATTTTCACGGACAAAGTTTCAGGAGTGAAATCGTATCGTCCTGGGTTGGATGATTGCTTTTATCAACTGCGCAAAGGAGATATTTTAGTCGTCTGGAGATTGGATCGGCTGGGTCGCTCGATGGAACACTTAATCAGTTTGATTACGAAATTGAAGAATAAAAAAGTGGGTTTCAAGTCCATCTCGGACGGCGGAATCATAGACACCAGTTCGGCCTCCGGCGAATTGATTTTTAATATTATTTCTGCCGTGGCACAATTTGAGCGAACTTTGAATGTTGAAAGAACTCTTGAGGGCTTGGAAACGGCACGAGACGAAGGCAGGATTGGCGGAAGGAGACCCGTCAAGTCGAATGACCCACAAGTAAAAAAAGCCCGTAAATTGCACCGAAATCAGAAAATTAAAGTGAGCGCAATTTGTCGAATACTCAAAATTTCCCGAGGAACCTTTTATCGCTGGCTGAAATTAAGTTGATTAATATTTTTGCAGTTGCTAGAATTTAGACACTTTTTACCCCAGTTCAATCAAACGACCGTTTGATGAGACAGTACCCCTCCTGTAAACCTTGTCATACCAAGGTATACCCGCTACCCTGTTTTATCCATAATTTTATTTATTCCCTATGAATCCTAAAAAACCTCCGTTTCCAATTGCAGAATTTGAGTAGGCAGTATCTGATCATTTGAGAGAACTTTTGGAAGATTTAGATCAATCGGTAAATGCAGGTTCGCTTTCAGATCACGCTTCAAATCATCGAGACTTTATGATCGGAGAACTATCAGGAGTCCAATTTATTATGAATCGATTTGATGAATTCTTTAAGGCTGGCAAATCTGAGGAAGACTTTATTCGCGGGTTGCACTATCGAATGAAGAGACATATCAAAAAGAGACCCCTGTACAACTTAAAATTTTATGATGGCAAAGGGCATGGCTATATGGTGGTTTTGTCTATATTTGAGAATCATCGATCCAGCTACAAACCAACAGTTAAAAAATTTGGTTAGCCTCCAAAAGATCGCTCCAAGTGACCCACAAACCGACTCCCTAAATAATCAGCTAAATTCATATTGTGCGCTTCGGCTAATTGTTGCAGTTCCATTTCGAGTTCTTCGGATACTTCGATAGATAACGTCTCTTCAATATCAAAATTTAGTTTCAGTTGTTCAATGATACGCTCGTCCATGATTAATTGCCCTCCGTCTGTTCCCGAGCAACTTTTTCGGCGGCGAACCATGTCATGAGGTTTTCAAATTGTTCTGAATTTCCTACTTCGGAGCGATTAAAACTGGCGATTAGCTCAAACGGATTTTTGTAACCCATGCTTTCGGTATCCTCCAAAAGCATCCCCCAAATCTCTTCCTTGAAGCGGTTATATACTTTTGTCGTTTCAGAATAATAAGTCAGATATTGCCAGCCGGTGTCGGCTCCGTGTTTAGCGATATCTTTTAAATCCGTTTTGCTAAAGTTGGCTTTCATCCATCCTCTAAAAGTCTTGGCTCGAATAATTAGAGTTCCCATTGTTTGCTCCTTTGCGGTCTCTGGCTCCCGTGATAGCTGAGCCGAATTTTGTTACTATTGCTCTCTAAAAAACCGCATCCCCGGCCAACCCCCTTTCACAAATAGAAGGGGTGGTGGCTGGAAAAATGGAGCGCACGGAGGGCGTGACCTACCTTATAGATCGGGTGAACTGCGAGGACGTGACGGAATGGTTTTGGATTTTATTCGGGCGCGGGCTTGCTGGGGATTTTAACGGAGCTGAACAGGATGGGTTGGAAGAAAATGATTACAATAACTACTTAAATCCAATACCTAGTAAAGACTTTTGCTAGGTAAATTATAGCTTTTGCAATCTTAACCTTGTTGTCTTACGACTTCCTTTATCCAAGGAAATTTTTCTTTAAGGGTCTTTTCAATCCCAAATTTTAAAGTCAAGGAAGAACTAGGGCAAGCCAAGCATGTCCCGAGTAGTTTAATCGTGACGATTTCATTGTTAATACTTACAAACTCAACTCCACCACCATCAGCTTCCATAGCTGGTCTTATGGAGTTCAAGGCAGCTTCAATTTCATCTTTCACCCTCATTACCTCAAAGACTATCTAAGCGATGAGAAACAATTTTTGAACTCACACTAATTGAACACTTATTTGAATCTATATTTTCACATAGACTCCCATCCCCCATCAAGTTTTCATATCTGGATAATAATTTTTTAGCTGTACCTTCTTTGAAAATGGAATCTAGCACTTTTTCGATATCATTACGGCCTTTTAATTCGAAAAATTCCTCTCCTGTACAATTTTCTGGGATTCTTTTATAAAAATCATATATATCTTTCAATTCCTCAATTAACCTGTGGTCATTGGTTTCAAAGCCTATCATCTCGACATTATGCTTTTGCCCAGTGGGTGATCCTATACCAGCAGGAAGGAATAGCGGGGTAACAATTAAAGCTTGATGGTTTCTAAAATACAAATAATATCCCGGCATCGTTTGGTAAGATAATCTTTTTATTTTTCTTTCACGCGGGTTATGGTACCTACTCCATGATTTTTGAATAGCTTCAACAATAATCTTTGACTTCATATTTGCCGATTTAACTATTTCCTCATCAATAACCTTCTTTCTCTTTGTTTCTCGCCCTTTAAAGCTTGAATGCCAACTATTTAAATCTTCATCATTCAAACAAATTAGTTCAACGGCGACTGTCTTCCCCTCTTTTATATCAGTAAAGCACTTGTAAAGCCTATTAGTTTCCTCTTCTGGCCTAGCAATAAAGCCCAATGCAGGCGTATAGCAAAGTATTCTCACCGGATCTTTAATCGTAGCCTCACTAATCATCTTCTCCAACCTTTCCAACAAATCCTTAAACGAAAAAATATTTCGTTTAATATCTTGAAGAGATACAATGGTAAATGAAAGGCCAAAAACTGTAAGGATCCCTACAAATAAGGAAAAAATTCCAGTAGGTTGTATTTTGTGCATTTGAAAGAATTTATCAATTCCGCTTTCCCCAGGCAACGTATAGAATTCAAAACCAAGAAGAATAATTACTATTATAAAAGATCCATATAAATAACTTAAATAAGGTTGTTTAAAAATTCCCGGGATACTACGATACCCATCCCCAAATATATTTAGACGCTCCCAAAACCCTCCAACAATTAACATTAGAACAGTCCAATAATATATAAAAAATGAATCTTCTTTATCTGCTGTATAAATATTAGGATGTTCAGATAACAAAAAAAAGGCGCAAACAACTAAAGCAAAGAAACCCCCGATCGCAATTTTTCGGCCATCTATTTCTTTAAGCTTGTTGATGATTAACTTGATTAGAAACATCTATAAACAGCACCTAAATCCGATATTCGGTGTGGCCATTGATAAATCCGCCGCACCCCTATTAGAATTCCTCAATCTAAAAGATTGAACAACATTCCAAGAGCCACCTCTTCGTACCTTATGCATTCCGACCTCTGGCCCTTCGGGATTTTTAAACGGAGACATTGAATAATAATTGGCTCCATGCCAATCAGAACACCACTGCCAGACATTTCCAACCATATCGTTGAGACCGTAGTTATTAGGGGGAAAGTTATTAATCGGCGTGGTTGGAGGAAGTTCAGAAGGTGTCTGTGAATAATTTGACTGAGTGCCATTGGGAGCATCATTTCCCCAAGGATAAAGGACCCCACCTAAACCACCTTGTGCGGCCTTTTCCCATTCAGC
>JAJDBA010000157.1 GCA_029261675.1 Nitrospinaceae bacterium | reverse complement strand
CAGCCCGGTATTATGCTCACCCCTCCCCCCCTTGTCAACTACTGGACGTAAGGCCAAAGAGCCGAAGACTTAACTCCATAAAAAACAGAGAGATATTAATATTGTTTTTATTTGCAAAAATGAGACATGGACTTTTTTATAAATTAAACCCAGAAGCTTGAGGGCAAGGGTATCGGCATAAAGGCCCTGACCTATTGGCCCCACGCCGAGTGGTTAGAGCTTGAATTTTTTGAGGAAGGATTTGATCGTGTCGACTTTTATCATCGGTCCTATATCGATACCCGGACAAAACCCGCCAATCAGTTTCCACATATTCTTGGAATCCATATTCTCACGCCAGAAAGGGTAAGACTGGCATTGCTTGGGTTTCCCTTCATGGATACCACATCCTTTATCCGTTAGAAAGCTACAGGGTGCGCCATCTTCACCGACTTCGAGAATCCATTCCCCATCCTCTCGAATAAGAAAGGTCTTCTTAAATTCCGCTGGAGGGATACCGAGATAGTCAGCAGCGTTTCTTATATCCTCACGATCAAAATGAACAATGCCGGGCTTTGTGCAACATTTAAAGCAGTCGGGCTGGCATTCAAAACGTAGCGGTTCTTTTTCCCACCATTTCACGGAGTACCTCCGCCAGCGTGACGCTGGACTCCACTAGCAATTATTTTTCTTCCCAACAACACATCAGCTATCTTAGTTTAAATTAAAAATTTAAAAAATTACCAAATCGTCGCGATGAATCACCTCTTCATAAAATGATTTGCCGATCAGTTTTTTAATAGCCGGGGTTTTCATTCCCTTAATTTGCAACAAGTCGCGGGAATTATAATTGACAAGACCCCGACCGATTTCTTTGCCTTCTTCATCGACAATTATGACCGCCTTACCGAATTCGAACTCACCTTTAATTTTGACCAGCCCGGCAGGTAGCAAACTTTTGCCTCTCTCTACCAAAGCCTTTCTCGCCCCCGCATCGACAACAAGAGTTCCTGCCGGTTTGAGGGTGTGGGCTATCCAGTGCTTGCGGTCGCGAATCTTACCCTTTCCCGACCAGAACAAAGTACCCACATCCTTAGCGGAGAATATATTTTCCAACACTTTTTCGTCCAGCCCATTCACAACCAAAGTGGGGATACCAAAACTCATTGTCTTTTTTGCTGCAATCACCTTGGTATACATTCCCCCTACCGTTAACTTATTGTTACTCTTTCCCGCTGTCCGTTCGATCTCATCATTCACGCGCGCAACATGGGAAAGGAGCTCTGCCTTTTCACCTTTAATCTTTATAGAAGGATCCCGGTTAAACAGTCCCTCAACATCTGAAAGAATAATCAAAAGTTGTGCATCAACCAAACAGGCAACCGTGGCGGAAAGCGTGTCATTATCCCCAATTTTGATTTCTTCGACGGTGACAGAATCATTTTCGTTAATAATCGGAATGACGTTGCGCTCTAAAAGAGCTTCTATCGTATGTTTTGCGTTCAGGTAACGGCGGCGATTGCCTAGATCATCGTGACTCAACAAAATCTGCGCAACCTTTATATCTTTTTTCTCAAAAGCTTTTTCATAAGTGTGCATGAGAAAACTTTGACCAATCGCAGCGCAAGCCTGCTTTTCTGGAATCGAAAGATCGGCTCGGCTCAGCCCCAACCTTTCACGTCCCGCCATGATCGCGCCAGAAGAGACCAGCACCACATCGTATCCCTTATCTTGAATCAGCTTTATCTGGCGAGCGTAATGCCTCACCCAATCTTTGCTCAAGCCACACTCAAGCGCAGATCGCCCCTTATCTTTATTAGAGATAACACTGCTGCCGATCTTTATAACCACCCGCTTGATATTTTTTAAAATGTCCTGTCGAATCATATTTGGAAAGTTTAATGCTGTTAGCTTTAAAATGAAAAATTCAATGTAGCCTAATTTTTCTGCGAGGTCATGGGAATTTTAAGTGTTTCAGTAATAAATTCATCAAGGGCATTGTAATAATCGCGGCCGCCCATGATATAGGTGTCATTATGCCCTGCACCTCGGATGATGTAAAAACTTTTAGGTGTAGCGGCGGCCTCATATAACTTTCTTCCCAGATCAAAGGGAACCACCTCATCCCTATCTCCGTGAAGAAATAACTTGGGAAGATTGAGTTTTGGCACTTTGTTGATTGCATCTAACTTGGAGCGGATGGCCCACCCCAACGGAATCAGGGGCATAATTTTTCTCGACATATCCGATGCCGAGGTAAAAACCGATTCGAGAATCAATCCGCGCGCCGCATTATTAAGAGCGGTCTCCACGGCGCAAATCCCCCCCAGCGAACGACCGAACAAAAACAGCGAATCTACCGACACCCCTTCCAACTCAAGAACCTTATTGTAGGCCGCCTGCGAATCCTTATATATCCCCTTTTCATCCGGGTCCCCTTCGCTTTTACCGTAGCCACGGTAATCGAAAATAAAAATGTTGAGCTTCAAGGGAAGCAACCGCTGAATATTGTCGAGGCGGTGACTCAAGTTACCCGCATTGCCGTGAAACCATAACAGAGTCGCTCTGGCATCAGGATTTCGAACAAACCAACCGTGCAGATTTACCCCATCTTCAGACTGAAATAAAATATCCTGAGCTTTTAATCCTAATGAGCCGGGGTCCCAATAACCTTCAGGGAATTTGGCAGGATGAAAAATGATCTTTTTTTCACAACCGACTAACAGCACCGCATAAAGGAGAATCAGAACCACCATCACCCCTATGGATTGAAAAATCGTCATCAGCGCTTTCATGTTTAGAAAAAATTATTAAGGATTTTTTTTCACTCTTACTTTTAATCCTTCGACCGATTCAACAATAACATGCTCGCCTTCCATTATCTTTCCTTCACATTCCGCTTCCCACAATTCTCCATGCACAAGAACGCGTCCGTGTGGATTCAAAGTGTCCTTAACAATTCCTATCTCGCCAAGCATCCCATCTGCTCCGCCCTGTTTTTTCAAGTTTCGGGTCCGAGTTGCAAAAACCAGAATGCCAATCGAAAAAGCGATTGCCAGCCCCAAAGTAGGATAAAGAATACCTTGAGAAATCTGCATGGCAGGGTCTTCACTATCAATCAACATGGTCGACCCTAGAAAAATCGACACCACCCCCGCAAGCGACAATAGTCCGTAACTCATCACTCCAATTTCCGCGATAAAAAATAGAGCGCCGAGTAAAACCAATAACAGTCCCGCATAATCAATGGGAAGCGTTTGCATGGCATAAAGAGCAAGCACCATACTGACGGCACCGATCACCCCAGGAAAAACCAGTCCCGGATTAGACATTTCAAAATAAAGACCCACCATTCCTATCATCATAAGAACGTATGCCACATTTGGATTGGAGATAATATCCAGCATTCTTTGTCGTGGGCTCATTTCGTGATAGACGATTTTCAGCCCCCCGGTTTTCAATGTTATCGGTCCTGATGCGGTTTGAATCTCTCTGCCGTCAATCGCAAGCACGAGGGCTTCTACATTTCCGGCAATGAGATCGATCACATTCAATCGCTTCGCTTCTTCAGCAGAAATTGAAACGCTTTTCACTACGGCAAGTTCTGCCCAATGGCTGTTTCGGTTTCTAAGTTCCGCAAGAGAACGAATATAGGCCGCCGCATCGTTGACCACTTTCTTTTCTGTGGTCGTCTCCTGTTCATTATTGCCGCCCATCATATTTACAGGATGCGCCGCTCCAATATTCGTACCCGGAGCCATCGCGGCAATATGCGAGGCAATCGTTATGAAGGTTCCTGCCGAAGCGGCTCGCGACCCACTGGGTGAGACATAAGAAGCTACTGGCACATGCGAGCTTTGAATTTCTTTGATGATCTGTCGCATCGAAGTATCCAGTCCGCCCGGCGTATCCATAGTAAGGATAATAAGCGCCTGTTGTTCTTCATTGGCCTGATGAATTTCCTGCGAGACAAATTCCGCTACAGCAGGGTTGATAGCACCGGAAATTTTGACAACAACGATTTGATTGGCCGCAAAGACGGGAGACGCAAGCCAGAAAAATGCCAACAAGAAAAAGGAGTTTTTATTCAGCATGGTAGAAAACCTCCAAATGGGGTTTTGCTTTCTTAATCATTGTTTCATAGCAACCCGCGCAAATCAAAGAGGTTTTACTTAAAAATAAATGCTAAAATGAGCTAATTATTAATTTAAATTTAAGAAGGTTGGATGAGTTATAAAACAGTATTTATTGTCGACCCGATTCGCGGCGAACGCATACAAATGGCAAAATTTCTCAGCGAAGAAATTATTACCGTTATGACGTTTATTTCCATCAACGATTGTTTCAAACGTCCCGATCTCATCCGTTGTGACCTGATTGTGTTTGCACCCCGAAGAGATAAAAGTGAAATCAAACATTTATTCAATATAAAAAAGAAATATCGCCAAATACCTATCATTATTTCTTTGAACAATGATTTTCCAGATATCAACCTTACAGAATTATCAGAAAATGGTTTTGCTTCTCCCTACAAAGCATCCAACAATGAAAAGGTGAGAGAAATTATGCTCGGCCTTCTGGCTCCAGAGGGGCTGCCATCGCGCACCGAAGTTCCTCACCCCGTTCCTATTTCTGATGAAGTTCAAGCTGCATTGTCACCGAGGCCAGAATGAATCCAAAAATAACACGTTCCATTGCAGTAGGTCCCCATTCAATAGGAGGACAAAATCCTCTGGCTCTCATCGCCGGACCATGTGTGATTGAGTCTGAAAAGATTGCAATGGAGATCGCTGAAAAACTCAAACGTATTACAGGAGATTTGAACGTCCCGTTCATCTTCAAAGCTTCTTACGATAAAGCCAACCGCACCTCCATAAAATCGTTTCGGGGTCCGGGGCTGAATGACGGATTAAAGATACTGCAAAAAATTAAAACCGAACTCGATCTTCCCGTTCTATCTGACGTTCATAAAGAAGAAGAGATTGACCCAGCAGCAGAAGTCCTCGACATCTTACAGATTCCCGCATTCCTTTGTCGTCAAACCGACTTACTGGTCAAGGCTGCGCAAACCGGTAAACCCATCAACGTTAAAAAAGGCCAGTTCCTTGCGCCGTGGGATATGAAAAATGTAGTCGTTAAGCTAGAAGAAAGCGGTAACAGCAATATCCTGCTCACCGAACGAGGGGCGACTTTTGGATACAACAACCTTGTCGTTGATATGCGGTCTCTGGTTCTGATGCGCGATCATGGTTATCCCGTGATATTCGATGCGACCCATAGCCTGCAACAGCCTGGCGGGCAAGGCACTACAAGCGGAGGACAAAGTGAGATGGTCCCCGACCTGGCACGCGGAGCCGTAGCGGTTGGTTGCGATGCCTTATTCATGGAAATACATACCGACCCTAGCAAAGCACTTTCAGACGGACCCAATATGTTGCAAATCGACCTGCTCCCAGAGTTGCTCGAACAATTGGTAACACTCGATCAGGTCGTTAAAGGTAAAACCGCGTCTCACTCAAACTAAAATCATGAAACGCTTCGTTGCCATACTGATTATGGGAACCCTGAGTTCCTTTATTTTTAGTCCCATGCAAGTTAGCGCGCAGGGAACTTGGAAGCAACTGCCTGTAACGCCTACCAAACGAACGGAAAACTCAGCAGCGCTTCTCGATGGCAAAATATATGTACTAGGCGGATTCACCCCTAAAGGTGCTACCACTCGCGTCGATGTTTGGAATCCGATATTGAACAACTGGGGTATGGCTGCCCCCCTTCCTCAAGCGTTGCACCACACAACAGCGGCTGTGGTGAATGGAAAATTTATGTCATTGGCGGATTCGAAAGTGGATTCTGGAAACCCGTCAACACCACTTATGAATACGATCCCGACTTGCACAGATGGTTCAACAAAACTCCCATGCCAACCGCACGTGGAGCACATGCCGCCGCAGTTATCGATGGCAAAATTCATTTAGTGGGTGGAGCACACCGAAAATTATTCAATCTCGTCAACACCGATGCCCACGAAGTGTATGACCCTGCAACGGATTCTTGGGAAATTTTAGCGCCGTTACCCACAGCCCGCGACCATCTCACCGCAACCGAAGCTAACGGCAAACTATTCGTCATTGGTGGACGCATCGATGTAAATTATCACAACAACCTCAACTCCAATGAATCTTACGATCCGAAAACTAAAAAATGGGCGCAACACGCTCCGTTGCCCACAGCGCGCAGTGGCATCACGTCGCAATTCTTAAACGGGTGGATTCATGTGTTAGGAGGCGAGTCAGGCGAAGGAACTTTTGTCGAGAATGAAGGTTATAATCCAGCAACCAATAATTGGAAAACTTTCAAACCCATGCCCAGCGGATTGCACGGACTGGCCTCGGTTCTTCTAAAAGGTAAAATCCATATCCTCAATGGCGGCCCCCATCCCGGCGGCGGCGGCAGCAACCACCATAGCATTTTTTCATTGAAATAAGACTCCATAATTATGGAACATGAAAAGACCTCATCTGCCGTCGAAGAATTATTTGAAATTTTATATTTCATTAATCAACCGATACAACGCCAACTATTTAACATCTTTATTGCGTTTATAGTTTTAATATTTGCTTCAGTCACATTCCTTTATTTGAAAACAAAAGAAGGAGCGGTCTTTTTTTTATTCCTACCGCTTATATATGCTTCCCTATGTTTATGTGTTTGCAGATCAGTAGACGCTGGAAAATCGCCATGGTGGGGGTTTTTAGCTCTTGTACCGGGATTAAACGTAATTCTCTTAATCGCGCTTGCAATACTACCCAGTCACCCTAACCCTAACTGGCATCCAATTCATCCTCAACACTATTCCGAGAACGACTATAAAATATGGATTAAAAAACGAACGTTTTCGTTTATAGGGTTAATATTTTTTTCATATATTCTTATAGCAATTCAAATATTTCTTGTTAAGGAATACATAGCAACACTTTTTATAACAACCCCTTTATTGATCGGAGTTTTCTCAGGATATCTTGTCAATTCAGAGCAGGAACACATAAGCCCAAGGGATACGCGAATAATAGGTATCCTGATTTTAATTCCTTTAGCCGCTGACTTATATTTTTCCCAAATGGGGGGAGTGATTTGTCTTATAATGGCCTTCCCCATCACTCTACCTATTATTTTAATGGGTAGCCATATTGGCCGCTCCGTTGCGGTACATTGGTGGCCTAAGAAAAAGTCTCAGCTCTTATTGTTATTGTTTTTAATACCAGCTCACTTCCTAACGATTCATTTAATTGGGACTGACCCCTCGGTAAAAATAAACACATCCATGATCGTTCAGGCTTCTCCAGAAAAAGTTTGGAAATATGTTCCTGAAGTTTCCATGATGCAGGAACCCGATGAATTGATGTTCAAACTTGGGATCGCTTATCCCAGGCAAGCACAGCTGGACAGGGATGGATTAGGAGCGAAAAGAATTATCGATTTTTCAACAGGCACCATGGAACAAGTTGTAACAAAATGGGAAGAAAACCGTAAACTCGCTTTTTCTATCACCTCTCAGCCTCCATTGATGGTTAAAACAACATTGGGGCCTTCCAACCTTCCTCAAAAATTAAAAGAGTTTTTCAAAGTTCAAAAAGGTGAAATTAAGTTGGTCCCACTTCCCGATGGGTCTACCCGTTTAGAGGGAACTTCCTGGCTTTCAGTTGATATTCACCCGCATAGCTATTGGCGGTTGATTGTCGACCCTATTGTTCATGCGATTCACAACAGAGTCTTCCGGCATATTAAACAACAAGCAGAATCAGATAAAACGCCATCCTCGATCGAACACATTCCTATACAAGTTGCCACGAAATAGAAAAGCGAGATGCTTCGATAAACTCAGCATGACGGAATAAGGCAAGTTTGCGTTATTTCGGCGAATTCACAGTAAAAGGCTTGAGGATATTTGTTTCGCTATAAAGTCAGTGATTAGTTGCCACCCACGCTAGTGGGGAGAGGGAGGAGGGGGGCTCCCTTAAAAGGGAGCCGGAGAGAAAAAAGCTTGTTAGCCATC
>JAJDBA010000156.1 GCA_029261675.1 Nitrospinaceae bacterium | reverse complement strand
TTTTGCTGGCAGGCGGTATATTGAGCTCTTTTCTATATTTTGTGATGGTACGGCGGGCAATCTTAGCATTTTTTCTCATTAATACCTGAACCATTTGATCATCTGTAAGAGGGCTATTACCATCTTCTTCGGCCACGACTTCTTTAATCATGTTTTTTACTCTTATAGAAGAGAGGTTGTTGCCCATATAGGACTTGATCCCACTGTGAAAGAAGAACTTTAATTCGAAAAGTCCTTGTGGGGTATCAATATATTTATTCGTTGTAATTCGGCTTACGGTAGATTCGTGCATCTCTATATCTTTTGCGACATCTTTCAAAACCATGGGTTGCAGATAGGATAGTCCGTTATCCAGAAAACTTTTTTGTAGTTTAACGATACTTTTTCCGACTTTGTATATAGTCTGACGGCGTTGGTCAATACTTTTAATCAGCCATAGCGCAGCGCGATATTTATCTTCCAGATATTCTTTGGTTTGTCCTTCTTTGGTGGTTTTTAAAAGGTTCTGATAAAATGCATTAATTTTAATATCAGGGACGCCCTCATCATTTAACGCAACATCATATCCCTTATCCGTTTTTATAACGACCAGATCAGCAGCGATATAGTCGATGGCTTCTGAGTTGAAAGCAATACCGGGTTTGGGTGTGAATTTTTTTATGATTTGGAGTGCATCAAGAACTTCATTAATGTCTGTTTTTAGTTCTGCAGCAACTTTTGGCAAAAACCTATCTTCGAGACGGTCCAGATATTTTTCAATTAATTTTTCAACCAATAGATTTTTCTCGGGTAGTACATGAGCCTGGATCATTAAGCATTCTTGCAGGGAACGGGCTGCCACTCCTAAAGGTTCAAATCCTTGAATGATTTTTAAAACCCTTTCGACATTGGCTTCATCTGTTTGGCCAATTTCAGCTATTTCTGACAAGTCTGCGCCGAGGTAACCGTCTTTTTGAATGTTACCTATAATGCAAGAACCGATGAACTTGTCGGTATCAGAATCGATTGTAAGATTCAATTGCCAAAAGAGGTGGTCGGATAATGAGGCTTCTTTTTTATAGGTGGCTTCAATAGAAGGTCTTTCTGCTAGGTTATCGGCAGACATTCCCTGATCTACATTAGATTGAAAATAACTGTCCCAGTCAATTTCTTGTTCCTGAGAATCGTGTGAGGGTTCTGTGAAAGAGTCTTCATCTTCGTTGTTTTTTTCATCAAAGGAGTCGACTTCTTCTTCAAGTATTTCTTCCAGAACAGGGTTTTCGATGATCTCCTGTCGCACCAGCTGTGCCAATTCAAGTCTTGCAAGAGGAAGAAGCTTGATGGCCTGTTGAAGCTTGGGGGTCATGACCAGCTTCTGGCTCATCTTCAGGTTCAAGTTCATTTTCATTTCCATCGCCATAACTTTCTCTCCGACTAAAATGAAAACTGATCGCCCAGGTAAATTTGCTTTACCTTTTCGTCCTGGGCAACCTGATGAGGTGAACCTGAAGAAATAATCTCACCTTCGTTAATAATATAAGCGCGATCGGTGATGCTTAAAGTTTCGCGAACACTGTGATCGGTTATCAACACTCCAATACCTCTTTTTTTTAATTGGGAAATGATGGATTGAATATCTGAAACTGCAATGGGGTCAATCCCCGCAAAAGGTTCGTCAAGTAGAATAAAAACTGGAGAGGTGGCCAGCGCACGGCTGATTTCTACTCGTCTTCTCTCTCCGCCTGAAAGGGTGTAGGCCATAGAGTCTTTGATATGAAGGATGTTCATCTCGCGGAGTAAAGATCGAGCCCGTTTTTTGCGATCAAAAGCAGAAAGTTTTTGCGATTCCAGTACAGCCAAAATATTATCTTCAACGGTCAACTTCCTGAAGACAGAAGGCTCTTGTGGCAAATAGCTAACTCCCTTTTTAGCTCTTTTGTGCATGGGGAAGTGAGTGACATCTTCATCATTTAATAATACCTGTCCTTCATCGGGCCGGGTAAGCCCCACCACCATATAAAACGTAGTGGTTTTGCCAGCACCATTAGGACCCAGTAAGCCTACAATTTCTCCTTGTTTAACTTCAACGCTCACCCTGTTAACCACTTTTCGAGAACGAAATGATTTAACAAGGTTTTGGGTTCTCAGGCCAGCCACAGCAAATATTCTTTTAAAGAGGGTTTGATATTATTACTCGGAGTTTGAGGGTTTTTCTTTTTTGCCATCCTCATCTTTCGGGTAAATTTTCATGCGTACTCTGTTGTTAGCGACAAACCGATCCTTGTCTAGAAGGAATATCATTTCACGGCCTTCGATCATATTTCCTTCTTCCCATGCCGTAGCCTTGGGAGTTCCCGTGAGAATGATTTTCTGCAATTTATCTATATAAATGGCTTTGTCTCCCTTAGCCCGTTTTTGGCCACGAGTTATGAAAACATTCCCGATGGCTACAATCTCCTCGGTTTCCTTTTTATCCTGAGTGTTGTAGACCTCAAGGATGTCCGAAGTGATCTTTAGCTCTCCCCAATAACCCACAACATTCCCGGAAAAAATAATTTTCAAACCACCATCTTCAGAACGCATGCGGTCCGAGGTGATTTCTATAGGGTCCTTGTTTTCTTTTTCCTCGCTAAACAGAAAGGAGGGGCTTAATAGAGCGAAGCACAAGGCAAGCATTAATATGCGAATATAGGTTTTTATCATTTGTTTGTATCAGAAAGTGGAGTCTCGCCTTTATTTGCCTGAAACCTGCCAGCTAAAGACTGTGCATCTCCCGTTAGTTTTACACGACCAGCAAGGGCAACATCTTTCGAGCTGTTTTGATAGGTGCCGGATTCTGCTGTGATCACATAGGGTGGGCTATCCCCTTTGGGGAGAATCATCTGGACATCTTTAAGTTGGGTGACATCTTCTTGGTTGTTGACTTGAGCCAGCCCGGCTTTTAAAATCCACTCTTTTTTGCCCTTAACCTCGTGGGTGACTTTGAAATTTTCAATTTCCACATCCACGCCCTTGTCCATTATTTTGACCTTCACGTTACCCATTTCGACTTTATTGTCTTTAACTTTATAAAAATAAAATCCGGCCAGACTAATTACTCCAAAAGCAATGATCAGTAAAATAACTCTGACGACATTTATCATTTAACTAGTTAATTTTTAAAGAATTACACATGTATGCAAATGGCATACCGTGGCTGATGATGCCATAGGGGAGGATCAATGTAAAGGGAAAATGGGGTGCTTTCTGGGACTCAAGAGAAAGGAGGAGAAGGTAAACTCGCGCACGTTTTCATCTTTACTGGAGATATGGATTTCAATACGCTCCTCGATACCAAACTTAAATTCGTTTGGTTTTTTATTTGATATTAGTTTTTCAGGCCATTCGATGATGGTGATTGCCTTACTGTAAATTATTTCCTCCAAACCTAAATTCATAATCTCTTCTTCTGTTTCGAGACGATAAAGATCAATATGGAAGATAGGCATGACTCCTTGGTATTCATTAATGAGAGTGAAGGTAGGACTTCGAATATAGTTGTTTTCATCTAAGCCAGCACCGAGGCAAATTCCTTGTGTCAGGCAGGTCTTGCCTGCACCCAAATCACCAAAAAGTAAAACAAGATCACCTGCAACCAGCTTAGAGCCAAGGGTTTTTCCTAATTGCAAGGTTTCATCTGGATTGTGTGTGGTGGACTTCATCATGGCAAAATTTGTTTTAAGGCATCAGGCAGGCATCTTAGCAGGTCGCCGGCAATCAAGCTGGTTTGAGTTTCTTTTTCAGAAAATAGGTCTCCGGAATGACCATGAATATAGGCTCCGGCAATAGCAGCGTTTTGAAGTGAAATATTTTGAGCCGCTAAGCCTGCGATAATACCCGTTAAAACATCACCTGAACCCCCCGTGGCCATCCCCGGGTTGCCGGTGGGATTGATATATACATTCCCGTCCGGGGTGCCAATAAGACTGGGAGCCCCTTTTAACAACAATAGAGTCGAATGCTTTTGGGCGAATTCTGTGGTCACCTGGATTCTATTATTTTGTATTTCCTGAGTGGATAATCCGGTCAACCTAGACATTTCCTTTGGGTGGGGTGTGAGAATAGCAGATTCCAATTTGTCCAACCAATCGATATTATTTTCAAATGCGTTGATAGCATCGGCATCCAGAATCAATGGGCAATCGATAAAGGACAAAAGCTCACCGATCAAGCTTACCGTTTCAGGGTCTGTTGAAAGACCGGGACCCATGGCAACGGCAGACTTTCCTTCCAGTAGTTTTAATATGGGATCTTTTGCTTTTAGCGACAGTGCACCCGACTGCGTTTGTGGTAATGGAACGGTCATTACCTCCATAGGATGCAATTCGAAAGCCTTTTGGCAGGATTCAGGTAAGGCGAGAGTGCATAACCCGCAACCCGATCTTAAGGCAGCAAGAGCTGTCAGTCCCGCAGCGCCGCTCTTGCCAGTCGAGCCCGCCAATACTAAAACATGACCGTAATTTCCCTTATGTGAATCAGGCGGGCGCGAATGAAAAATACTTTTAATATCTTTCTCTTCAACAAGGTGAGTCTGGATATTCTGTTTGCTATAGGATTCTTGCGGAATGCCTATGTCCAATAGCTCCACTTTTTTCATGGCTCCAGCTGCGGGGTGTAACAGGTGACTGTTTTTCATGGAAGCCAGAGCAAAAGTTAAGTCAGAACAAACATGCGGACCAATCAATAATCCTGAGTCTGCATCTATCCCAGAATTGATATCAACCGATACCGTAAACTTTTTACATTGGTTAATTTTGTTAATCACAATTTCCATAAGTCCTGTTGCTGGTTTGGACAAGCCTGTTCCGAATAAGGCATCCACAATAATATCTGAATGGCGCAATTTGTGATCGAAGCTGTTTACGTTTTCAGAACTCAGCTCTTTTATAGGTATATTGAGATTTTGCGACGAAAGGGCATTAATCTTTGCATTGTCTTTTAAGCCTGCAAGTTTTCCAGCAAGCAAAACGGTGACGTTTGCCCCCAATTGAAAAAGATGCCGGGCGATTACAAACCCATCTCCTCCATTGTTTCCTTTACCGCAGAAAATAATGACTTTTTTTGCAGGAAGGTCAGTAGTGATCTTTTGTAATTGCTTGACAATTGCGCCGCCCGCATTTTCCATTAAGACGACTCCGGGTATCCCCAGTTCGTCAATTGTCCATTGGTCGATGGACTGCATTTGTTCGGCTGTAACGACAGTCAGCAATGAGACTCTCCTGATATAAAGATTTGCACTATCTATTTTACCTAAACGTAAATGGAATAAGGAAAATCTTTAGATTCTTTAAGAGCCATCTCTTCGCGTGTAGGTATAAGACCATTAATGACGCCGAACAGGCTAGGGCGATCATAGCCGAGAGGATATTTTTGCTCATGGGTCAGGGAGTTGAAATGGTCTTGGTCCGTCGTAAAATCTCTGTCAAAAAAGTAGTTGCTGATGAAATTTTCAAAATGGATAGGTTGTGCTTTCAGTTCAGGAAGACAGGTTGTTCTTTCTTCATCATTATCATGGTTGTAATTAAAAGTGAAGCGAACGAGAACATCATAGAGGAAAGAAAAATGATAGGAATTCATATGTTGCCAGAGAGAAGTTTTTTCCAGTCCTGTTAATAAAATTTGACGAATTTCTTTGAGATAAGCTAGAGAGTTTGCTTTCCCAGCATGTGGATAAAATTGTAACAGGTCTTCTCGCCAATAGGGTCGAGGTTGTCGCTCGATAAAAGACAAAATTTCTTTCTCTTCCGTCAAAGCGACTTCAATGAACCGGCGAGGATCAAACAGTTGGTTGTAGTTCTCGTCAGGCGTACCAATAACATTGGGCTTGTTTGAATTATAAGGTTCGTAAATATTATTCTTAAAAATAAGCATGTTAATCCTTATTCCAGATGAGCTGATTTATTTCAAAAGTCCATAAAAACAGTTACAATACATCTCGATAAAAAATATCAGGCAGACACCTCTTGAAAGAATCTCTATATCATATCAATGTTAAAACCATTTTTGGAGAAGAGCAAGCCCTCTCACGATTTGAAGGGAAAGTGCTGCTCATCGTGAATGTTGCCTCCGAATGTGGTTTTACTCCGCAATATGCAGGTCTACAAAAGCTATACGAAAAATATAAAGATAAAGGTTTCCGTATTCTCGCGTTCCCCAGCAATGATTTTGGTCGCCAGGAACCGGGAACTGAAAAAGAAATCAAGAGTTTTTGCATTAAGAAATTCGCCGTTTCTTTTAACCTCTTTAGCAAAACCAGGGTACTTGGCCCTAAGCAATCACCGCTCTATAAATACTTGCAGGAATACCCTTTAACCTCGGTGAGTAAGAAAGGGTTTAAATCTTTTATCATGCGATGTGTAACGGGATTTTTGCTAAGAATTCGAGGTGACACGTTGCCAAAACCGCATGAAGTAAAATGGAATTTTCATAAATTCCTGATTGATCGAAAAGGTTTTCCTGTGGCTAAATATTCAAGCGAGATAGAGCCTGATTCTCCTTTATTGGTAAACCGTTTGAAGAATGAACTGGAAAAATAGAACTGTGTTTTAATTTTCTAGATAAGGCGTTTCAGTTGTTGTTTGTAGTTTGGATTCTTCTTCGGCGGGGATTAGTTGATTTATGACACCGAAAAGGCAGGGGTCGGTTAGCTTCAAACTCTTTTTTTCTTCAGAGTCCATATTGTTGAAGCGATCTGCATCCATCAAAAATGCGGTGTTAAAAAAATAATTATCAAGGAAGTCATCGAAGTCTATGTTGGCACCGTCTAGCTCCGGGAATATTTCCATACGTTGTTG
>JAJDBA010000155.1 GCA_029261675.1 Nitrospinaceae bacterium | reverse complement strand
CCTGATTTTGTTTTCGATGACGACAATGCTTTCTCGGCATTAGAAAAAATGGAAAAACGGGATAAGCCGATCTCTCTTTTGCCGGTCTTGGGCAGAGACCAAAAAGTCGTCGGGATGATTCATTTACATGATTTAGTCGTTCGAGGTTTGTGAGCTTCCTTTTCGTAATATGCCTTAATATCACAGAGAGTTTATTAATTGGTATCGATATCAGAAGGAAAGAATCTAAAGAAGATAGTCCAGGAAAATATTTTTATTTATGGACTAATGGCTATTACTGTGTTGATCATGGTGGCCAAATTAAATCATATTATTGAGTATTTTTTTGCTGGGCTTTTGATTCTCTGGGTTGGTATAAAAGTAAGAAATCGGGACTTCCACTTTGTTAGAACCCCTTTATATCTTCCCATATTTTTTTTTGTTGCCTGGATATTAGCCACCACCCCCTTCGCTTTTGATCCTAGCTATAGTTTCGCGGAATGTCGCAAGACGGTATTGCAAATTCTCATGTTTTATTTTGTTGTTAACGTGGTGAATACTGAGAGCCAAGTGAGGAAAATTCTTTCAGCTTTGCTGTTTGGAGTTGTCCTGTTAAGCATTGTTGGAATTGCTGAATATCTTTGGAGGGGGCACAGCCTTTTTGATAGGCATAGTCACGCTGACTCTCTGGCTGCCTCAGGGCAATGGTTTTCTAGCTACCTCGTGATGGGAGTGCCATTTCTTTGGTTGTTTTTTCAAGATAGTACGGAAAGAAAGACAATTTTTTTAAAATGCATCTTTTTGATGCTTGTTATAATAGCCTTGTTCTTTTCTCATCAAAGAGCAGCCTGGCTGGCTTTGATTGCCCAGTTGGCTGTTCTCTGGATCGTATTTGTTAGAAGTAAAAGGGTAGGGTGGGGTTTAATAGCTATGGCCTTTGGATTAATTTTCATTGGTGGGCAACTCTACAAGGAGAATAGAAACGAAATTATTCAGGGGGTTGCCCTTTCTAGCTTTCAATCTATGAATTATCGACTAGATGCCTGGAAATTAGGTTTTGATCAAATTTTGGCTAATCCTTTCATGGGGTATGGTTACGGAAATCATACGTTTCAAAAAATTAACGAAGAAGTTATGATTGCGTCGGTCAACAGTATTTTCACGGAATTGCATTTGCACAATGCATTCCTTTCTCTAGCTTTTGAGGTAGGACTGACAGGGTTTGGTCTATTCGCTTTAATATATTCAATTATTATTAAAACTGCATATCATGGGGCCAAGAAATTAAGAGGCACCTTTGTAGGAAATCTGGGGTTATGTGTTATTCTCCTGGTTGTTGGGGTCGTGACCAGAAATATATTTGACAATATGTTGGTAGGTACCCTGTCCTATCTTTTTTGGCTATTAATAGGGCTGTATTTTGCACTTCATGTATCCTCCCAGAGTGATGGTTTTGAAGAGAAAATTATTTTAGGCAAATTAAAGGGCGATTCCTAAAATAAGCTGTTGTTACCTGCGATTACGGTAATAGAGCGGTAGAAATTTATTGTAGTCGCATTCTTAAGGGGTTCAAAAATGTCCGATAATGTTCCCAAATCTTCTCTGCCATCGGAGGTAGACGAAATCAGTTTTTTAGACCTCTGGCGAGTGCTTTGGAATCGGCGGTATGTAATTTGTGGACTTTGTATCATAGTGGTCCTGGTTGCCATGGTTTTTACGATCAATAGACCTAAGCACTTTGAGGCTACCACTTCACTATTGCCAGCTCGAGAATCAGGTTTCAGGCCAGATTTCTGGCGTTTGCGAACTGAATCTCCTGGAACCGAAGTGCTTATGGCGATGTTAAAGTCTAGGGTTATGGTTGATGAAGTGGTAAAACAATACAATCTAATTGAGCGTTATCAAGTTTCAACTATTGACGAGGCAAATCATGTGTTAAAAAGCAGAACTACCATTAAGAAAACGAAGGAAAATGTTCTTTCCATAATGGTTAAAGATTCCGAGGCTCAAATGGCATCGGACATCGCCAATTTTTATGCGTTAAATCTCGATCGTATCAATAGGACGTTTAATGTGAAAAAAATCAGCCAGGATCGTGAATTTCTGGAAAAACGATTACAGGGAAACCTACAGGAAATTGCCAAAGCTGAAAATGCGCTCGTAGCGTTTCAGACTAAAAATAACATTATGGTAGATCCAAGATTTCCAGCTATGATTTTAACGGCTGCGGGAATTCAAGGGCAAATTACAGCCCAAGAAGTTCAAATTCGAATGCTGGACAGAGATCTCTCGCCCGATGATCCGGCCCTTGTACGCGCGCAATCTATTCTGAAGGGATTACAACGGCAACTATCTATTTTGGAATCTGGAGAGAAAGACCAAGGATTGCTCTCTTCTATTGAAGGAAGGCTAAATCCAGCCCTTGTCCTTCCTAATCTCGCATTGGAGTATGGCCGAATTTTAAGGCAACTTATTGTGCAAGAAACGCTTCATATCCTTTTGACTTCTCAATATGAGCAAGCGAAATTGGCAGAAGCCAGAGATACGCCTACGTTTCAGGTTTTGGACTTTGCGACTCCTCCTAGCAATCCAAAGCAGCCAAGTCTTATTTTGGCCATGCTACTTTCCGGTGTGGCAGCCTTATTTATAGGGATTTTTCTTGCTTTTTTCCTTGAATACTTGAAAAAAAAATCGGATCAATGAGTGACCGACCTTTCCTTCTTCGGCCATTAAATAGGTGTTTTATGGAAGTAATCTTTAAGAATTCATCGTTCTTTCTGTCTTTCCAAATGGCTTGGCGTTCCCTGCTTAATTATTAATTTAAATTTTATTTTTGGCTATCGTGACACTGGATAAGTCCTCCTGTTGGTTTGCGCTTCGCACTCGATCTCGTCATGAAAAACATGTCCGAGATCAATTACATAAAGATGGGGTAGAACAGTTTTTGCCTACAGTACTTAGGAAAAGTGAGTGGAAGGATCGTCAGAAAAAAGTGGAGTTTCCCTTGTTTCCAGGATACTGTTTTGCCAAATTTTTTTCGCAAAATCGTTTGCCAATTCTTAAAATTCGAGGTGTCGTCCAAATAGTGGGAACTATGGGCGCCCCAGAACCAATTCCTGAGGGGGAAGTTGAAGGACTTCAAAGATTAATGTCAAGTGGACTTTTGTACTTTCCATTTCCCTTTCTACAAGAAGGTATGAAGGTAGAGGTCATTCGAGGACCGCTAACAGGAGTGCGAGGGGATATGATTCGACGGTCAAATTATTCCTGTTTGGTGATTGGCGTTAATCTGATTCAACAGGCTGTAACGGTGGAAATTGACGCAGCTGATGTCGTGCCGGTAAAGTAAGTGGGGCAATTCTTCAACGTTATGGCTCAATGAGAACACTGAAAACTAGGGTTCAGAAAAGCTATTTTCCATTATGAGATAACGAGAGTTATATCCAAATAAATATTCCAGTAGGAGTGAGCAGGTCGCTTACTTAAACTGTGCCTTTCAAACTGATCCCTCGCCTTATTCATGTGTGCAAACAAAGGAAGAAACAATAGTGTAGGAGTGAAATTTTGAAGAATTGTCATCCTGCAAGTATTTTAATCCCTAAATTCTAAGGTTTCCGTGTAAGTCTCCAACCCCCTCTCTGGATGAGGGTTAGGCATCAGTATTTGTTGGTAGCTAAATCCACTGGGTTGGCTCAATGTTCTGCGAAATATTTCCCCGACCAAGATAGCGATAGGGCAAATATAGCCAGAAACGTTTTTTTCGTAAAAAATGGATTTCAAATTCTAATCAGGCACGAAACTACAACTGAGGGGCAATCTGATGGCAAGCAATGTGATTAATGGGGGCGTTTCGCCACGATCCGTGATTGTTCGTAAATCGGAAAACGGATATTTCGCCATTTGTTCCTCGCACGTTGTTATCGGTGAAGGGGAAAATTTCGATGCTGCATATGAAGATCTATTGGAAGCTACGAATGCCCAGTTAGAATTGGCAAGGAAGGCGAATTACGACAGCAAGATGCAGGACCGGCCTCCCAAAGGCTTTGATTGGAGAGAACTAAAATTGTTCTTGGCGAAGCTTCTGGCGGCCATCTTGGTTTTTGGCTTTCTTTTCGCTTTGCTTTCTTTGTCGGTAGCCACTGCCTTTAATAAGCTTTTTTTTGATGTCATTAACCCTGACGGGTCTAATTATGTTAGCGCTGCCAACCAATTACGTTCTAAGGGAATGGCATTTGTAGAGAAAATTGAAAATTTGAACCCTGAGAAGAAAGCAGCCTTGATCGATGATTTGAAGCGTGCTTTAGAGCAGTTGCGACCTTTTATCTCGGAATTTAAAAAGTTCCAGATGTCAATTGAAGTTGATAGCAGAAAACGAGAAGGCCCCGCCACAATAGAATGACCTGAAAGTATCATATGTTTTGTTTTGGTCAGAATGGTTGATTTTTTTTGCGAAGTTCTCCTGGAAATGCTTAGAGTTTCATTTATCCTCAGAATTTTGATGTAGCCACCCATCTTTGAGCTTACCACCCCTTGCCCTAAGATGAATTTAACCAATTATTTGACAGATGTTTTTTTTGTAGGAGTTACCGTATTAGGGGTGATTCCGCTGTTAAGCCTTCACGTCAAAAGATGGCACCTGCTGTTGGCTGCTCTTCTTCCTATTGCTTCCACCATTATTTGGGCACAACTTTTATCTGGTGGGCCAATTCCACAACTGTTGCCCACAATCGTGGCTATGTTTTTCTTGCCAGGATTTTTGGTGTTGGAATTGGCCTTTCCAGATTTGGCTGGAAGAGTGGGACCGCTAGAACGTGGGCCATTGGTATTCAGCCTTTCAATGGGAGTGTGGGTCGTCATTGCTGCGGTGGCGTATCGGGTGCAGTTATCGAGTGATTTAGTTATTGCCGGAGTGTTGCTCAGCGACATTCTTGGCCTGTTGGCTGTTTTCCTCATTCAGTCTCGGTTCAATAATTCACCCTCAGAGGTTGAGGAACCCGATCCGTGTCATAACCTGAAACGTACATATGTTATCTGTTTGATCCTAGTTCTGTTGATTGTTTCGGGAGTGGTTGGTGTTACGGCCCAATTTCAACGGTATGATTTTGATGCAACTTTTCATTTAGGAGGGTATCATAAAATTGCTGAAAGCCAGAAAATTGTGGGTGGTAACGCGTATTTGGGACCTGAATATTCTTATTTTATACAGTATTGTGCCAACCCTTGGCATTTGGTTTTTGGCCTCTCTGCTCGATCAGCCCATATCAATGTGACATGGCTCTATGCCTGTCTTGCGGCAATATTAACCCCTCTCTTTTTTCTGAGTTTTTATTCCCTACTGAAGGGGCTGATAAGAGATGATTGGATAGCGGTCATTGGTACGTTGTTGGTCATTGGACCGTGGATTTCTGAAAAGGCATTAGGGTGGGGGCCACCCATGGGGCATTTCTATCTTCAGGTTTTGCCCTATCCAGGTGCCCTATGTAAATTAATTTTGTATCCCATATGGCTCACGTATTGTTTTCGATATGTGTGTTCCCAAACTTCGGAGAATTGGGTTGTCGTAGCCTTTTTGGGAGTCGCTCTCATGGGGCTATACCCTGAGTTTCTTTTACTGGTGCCTTATAGCATTGGTCTCGTATTTATTATTGCGCTGGTATTTCCTCTTTGGCGTCATCATTGGGTTAAAAGCTTTTGGCTTGTTGTAATAATTGTCGTTTTGGCGGGTATCATTGCTTATCTCCTGTTTAACCCTGTTGGTAAGGAATTGTGGAAGGGAATAGGGTATCGCGATGATTATGACCTTCATATGAGATATTTGCTAAAAAATGGGTGGATAATTAGCACAAATTTCTATGCCATGCATCCAAAATACTTGATCAGTACTGCTGGTCTGAAAGAACTTCTTGGGTTTTTTCTTATGGTTTTGTTCATTGGATTACAGCCAAAGTTGCTTTTCGAAACGAAATCAGAAAGGTGGATGCCTGCTTTTTCTCTTTCATGGACGAAAAAATACTCTCAATGGCCTCTTGCTGTAGCGGTGACAGCCCTTTGTGTGGGGCCGTATTTAGTTGTTTACAATCCAGTTGTCGTTCCGATCTTAGTCAATCTGCTCGGTACACCTATTCCTATTTGGTATATGCCACTTCAAAATGAAGTGCTGATACTCGTCTGTCAATTTGGTGTAATAGCCAGTTTTCTTGTCATGGTGGTGCGGTGTTTCAACTGGCAGCAAAAAGCAAAAGCGATTCTGTTGTTTTCTATTCTAATTGTGGGCATCGGCTTTTATCTTGGTCGCCCTGCGGTGAGCTCTCAGATTTCTAAGATGATATATCGTGATTCAGTGAGTATATTGGAATTGGAAGCGAACCCGCTATATCAAGGGTTGTCAGAACTTGAGCCAGGGGTCGTTGCCATCAAAAAAGAGCAGGCGGGATATTTAGTTATGACAACACCTCATTATGTTGTGTCGTCGACTCATATGACCAAAGAACGTCAAGTGGATAACGAGAGAATTGTGAATTTTAGCGTTACTCCAAATGAGATGAAGGAACTGTTAAACAAGTATGATTGCCGTTATGTGGTCGTGCCTCTGGTTGGGAACATCATTTCAAATGGTGAGTTTTCGAGGAGTACAAAAAATTGGGACGCCGTTCCTGGTAGAAGTGCAAGTGCAAACGTTGCTGGTGGGGAGCATGGAAACGGATTGGAATTGACAAGGACAGGATCTGCCTCCCAATTCCTGTATCAAAACTTCACGGTCGATGTGGGAAAATTTTATGAAATCACGGGTTATGTGAAAAGTGGAACAAGTGGTGATGAGCCATTTGCCATTCAAATCTTCCGAAAAAATGTATCTGGTCTTGGTGAATTTTCAATAGATGGAATAACCACTGATTCTTGGGTTCGACATTCTCTGGTGTTTAAGGCAAAGTATAAGGATCTTTCCCTTGTTCTACGGAAAAAAACTTCTACCCCTGGCACCATGCTATTTGACACCATATCCTTGCATGAGGTAGCTCCTAGCTACGCCAGTGCCGATGAAAATGGCGCATTGAGAGAATCATCTGCTAAAGGGACAGGCCAAGATTCTCAAAAGTTTATTCCTTATGGCCCCATTCTGCGGTTTAGAGAACATCCAGAGCTTTTCGATGAAAGACTCACTCTAGCGCAATACGCAATTTTTCAGGCTAGGAACACAGAAATCAGCGACCATTAGAATTCAACAGGTTGGGAAACATAATTATGATTAAATTTGCCATTCTCCCTAGCCTGCTTTTAGATTTCCCCTTTGGAAAATGGGGAACCTAAAAGCCTCTCGTATAAAACGGCACCACCTATGACTTCGGACCTCATCGCTTCTATGCTAGGGCGTGGAGAATTTCATTGAACTTTGGGCTTGACTCACTCGGCGTCGCTGTCCAAGTTATGAAGAGGCAATTTTTCTCCTTTTAAACATATCTTTTAGTCGGTGTTCCAATACTGTTGCAGATTGGTTTTCCAGAAACATATTTTTTATTGTTCTCACGATTCGCAAAGGATGAAAAATATAGCTAATGAAATAGTTTGTTAACATAAAAATTGTCCGCACTAAACCTAAAGCTCTCCAATTAAGTCGTGGGTTACTGCAAATAACATTCCAGGACAAATAGTCGCTATTTAATGATGTGAGTTGAAAAAAATAGGCATCATTCGTTTTTAATTCTCCTCCATTTGTCAGCTTGTGAAAAATCTCCGTTCCAGGGTAGGGAGAAAAAATAAACACGGGGACTTCGTCAACCCCCTTCCAGGCCATTTTAATTCCATAGGCCAGAGTCTTATAGATATCGCCCCATGTCTCATGCGGAAAACCAATTATTAAATTTGTTCTTACCACAATTTGTTGACGCTTGGCCTCTAAAATAGATTCCGTCATTTGGTCCAGGTGGATCTTTTTCTTGATTTGAATCAGTGTCTCAGGCGATGCGCTTTCCGGTGCGTACACAAGGTAATTGCAACCCGTTTGTTTGAGCAGGCCAAGCACCTCTTTATCCAGCACCTCACTGCGGGTTCCGCTTGGCAGTGACCATTTTATCTTAATCTTTTCATCTAGCAATCGATGGCAAAATTCCATGATCCAGCTTTTTTTCGTTATAGCCGTTAAGTCATAAAGTTGTATGCTAGTTATATTGTACTTACTTATATAAAATTTAATTTCTTCAATCGCATCTTCAACATCTCTCAATATGTAACGGGTGGTCCACATCTGCGGACTTGAGCAAAAAGTACATTGGTAGGGGCAACCTCTGGAAACTAAAAAAGGCATGTCCCTATTCGTCGTGACCCCAAAAGATTTTCCAGCATTCCAAAACCTTTCTAAGTAATTATCTGGCCAATGAGGCCATCCAATTTGATCAATATTTCTAATTCTAGGTGGGACTTCCTGACTCGCAATGAAGGTATTTGAAGAATCAATAAATGCTATTCCTTCGACTTTCTTGAAATCTTTTTTTTGGGTGTATGCTTCTAGTAAATTATAAAATGTTTGCTCTCCTTCTCCTAAAACACATACATCCAAGCCGGGGCAATCTCGAAGACTATATTCTGGAAGGGCGGTGAAATGCTCCCCCCCACCAACAATAAGAATATTGGGGAAGTGCTTTTTTGTTAGGTTAATCAAGTCTCGATTAATAGGCCACTCTCCCGAAAACATCCCTGAAAACCCAATTACTTCCGTAGATTTCGGGATGCGATCCACGATTTCTTTGAAGGTAAGACCTTGGCAGTTGAATCCAGGATATTTTTCAGATTCCCAGATTTGATTCAAACCTTCTGCAATGGCATCCACCCAGGTTGTCTCATAGCCTCCCTGGCGAAGAAATCCATCTACATAGGCCATTCCTATCGCGGGAGTTGCTTCATTATTTATAGATCCATCCTTAAAAACAAGCGGACCACGGATCAACGTAATTTTGAGATCTTTTTTCTTCATAACCTGTCTTAAAGCAGATTGACTTGGGAATGCGGGGAAGGGTTTCTTTACTTCCAGTTTTCCAGGTGTAAATTCTTCTATCAACAATTAACCATTTATTTTACCAGGCATCCAGTTCTGCTAAATTTTTGAGTCAACTGTATTCCACGCAGTTTGCTGCGGGGGCACCGGATAAAAATAAGAGTTTGGGAAGCCACGGTTTCCCAATGAAGTAAGTTCTTCCCTTGTATGCCCCGCTGCTTGCGGCGAGGCATCAATATTTGAAAATTTCTTTTTTCCAGGAGCGTAAAGTCATTAAAAGGCTATGCCCATAGGCATAATGGGGTTTGCTTTGCAAAAGGGTTTTAACGGTTAAAGAGGAATCGTACGGGTATGCAGCCAAACCCTTTTTTTTAATTCCATGTTTTTCATTTTCACTTAAAGCTTTCTTTTTAATATTAAAACGTTTCAGTAATTGGGATAAGGTTCTTTCGGTCTTTGTTTCTTCTATGCTCCGCAAAACATTAACAAAAGATTTTAAAAATAAAAAAGGGTGGTAGATCATTCTTGTTAAGTGGAAAGCCATATAAGCTTTGAGACGTAGTGAATTTAGTTCTTCCGCATTTAACTCATCATTCCAAGATACGGCTCTATTCATATCTCCAACCGCTAGGAGATCAAGAAAATCCATTTCCTGATTTTTCGTTTTTGTGATATCCCATAGTGGGGTGCCCGGCAAAGGAATAAACAGGCCAAAAGCAACCTCGTCCACCCCACACTTGGCAAGCTCTTTAGCATACTTTATTGATTCTTCTACCTCTTGCCGAGTTTCTCCGGGAAGGCCAATAATAAAATAAGCTGCCACCTTCAGTCCTAGTTTATGAGCCAATGCACCGCATTCTTTTAATTGAGTCAAGTTGAAATCTTTTCCTTTTTCAATAATTTCTTTCAAAACCCGTTCTGACCCGGTTTCCGGTGCCAAGGTAATATGCAGGCAACCGCTCTCCTTCATTTTAGTGAGCATTTTGCTATCTGTTACACTTGCCCGAATTCCATTCGGGGTTTGCCATTTGATTTTTAGATCGCGATTAATAATTTCATCACAAATTCCAATCAAACGTTCCTTATTAATTGTCATGTTGTCATCTTCAAAATGGAATTCATTTATACCCCACTTACTAAGGCAATATTCCATCTCATCAACAACGTCCTTTGGGTTTCTCGAAATCCATACTGTTCTTCTTGATTCACAAAAGGTGCACCCATACGGACAACCTCTTGAACTTAAAATGGATGTCCATCTCCCTGAAGAAGGCCCGTGTCCTTCCTGGGCTTGAATATAGTTTTCCATAGGTAATAAATTTCGAGCTGGAAAGGGTATATGGTCCTGATTTAAGTTTTTTATTCTTTTGCCGGATCTTAAAACAATTACATTTCCGGATTTATCACGGGTTGCCAATCCTGAAAGCTCGTTCAATTCAAGATTTCCCGAAAGGTATTCCACTAACCCTAATAGGATTTCCTCACCTTCTCCAATGGCAACAAAGTCCACTTCCGGTAAATAGTTAAGAATTTCTTCATAAAGGGCCGAAGGATGAGGCCCGCCTAGAATTATTTTTTTCTCAGGATGCGCCTTTCGTATTTCCTTGCACAATACTTCAACAGCAGGATAGGCAAATGAGAATAAATTCGAAATTCCTACCAACTGGGTGTCCGGATCAATCCTTTTAACGACCTCAGCAAAATTTAGCCCTCTTAAAAATGATCCTTTTTTAAAGGGATTAATTTCATAGGGAGCTTCTCCCAAGGCATCAATAATTTGAACGGGATAATGGTGAGCTAGAAGGAAAGATGCCAAATAGGCAATACCCAATGGTGGTGTAAGGCCTGCAGCGATTTGACCTTTGCTGAAAATTTGCGAGGGATTAATTAATGTTGTTTTGGCTCTCATTATTTTTTAGTTAGCATTTAGGCATACAAAATTTTCCCATTCTATTCTTTTGAAGTGCCTAAGTCACGACATGCCTTTCATCAAACAGAATTTAGTGTCATCGAGTTTGCCCGATTAGCAGTTTAAATTCCATAATATACTGCGTCAGTTTAATGATATTCTTTTTAAGATTCAATGACATAGTTGGATCTTTAGCTTCTTTGAGAAGATAGTATTAACGTATAGATCTCTAAGCAAATGGTGGGTAGCCGCTGGTCGGGCCCTGGATCTGTATAAGTTACTTTTGTGGTGATTTGGCATTTGTCAGGTTCGGGAGTGATGAATAGGTAAAAACTCTTTTAAGACAGACATTTTGTTTGGAGAAATCTCCAATTGTAAAAGGAAACATTTATATAGAAAAATTGTTTTTTTCGCCTTGCGGCTTTAGAGTGCCTGTTGAACCTGCCGGTGGACTTTATCAATTGTTCATGATTATGCTCAATATTCAGTATTCAGTGGGAAGCTTGCTGAATTGCTATCAACCAAATAATATAGTATAGCATTTTGCCCTGTAAGGAAATCACTTACCTTATTTTAGATAACCAGGTTAATGGCTACCTTGTCACAATCTCCTTTGGCGAGTCATTGGGTGATAGTTCTTTGTGGAGGACGGGGTAGCCGCTTGGGTTCTATCACCGAATCCATTCCGAAATCACTAGCCTTAGTTTACGACAAACCTATCATCTGGTATACCTTTCTTACCCTTTTTAAAGATGGCTTTAGAAAATTTTTGTTTCCCTTGGGGTACCGAGGGGCAATGATTGAAGAATTTCTTACCAAAGAATTTGATGATCGGGACTGCGAAATCCGGTTTATCGATACCGGCGAAGATACGCCTATTTCACAAAGGCTGCACAAGGTTTCCAGTCAAATTGCGGAAGGGGAGGATTTTTTTCTAATTAACGGGGACACCTTCTTTAATTTTGACATACTTGGAATGTATTATTTTCATCGTCGTAAGAATTCTCTGGCCACATTTTCCTCAGTGGAGATTATTTCTGAATATGGAATGCTGATAGAGAAGGGAGGTCAACTCATTGATTTTGCCCGCGAGAAGAAAGTCTCCCATTTTTTACTCAATGGAAATAAAAATGCTCGAGGTCATGTCAATTCTGGATTTGTTTGGCTCAACAAAAATGCCTTAAGTTTGATTGACCTCGAGAACTGTAAGAATTTTGAGCAGGAATTATTTCCCAAGATTATTCAAATGGGGCGGGCGGGACATTACAAAATTGAAGGGAGCTGGTTTTCGATTGATACAAAAAAGGATCTGAATATTATTAATCTTAAGGAAGGAAATCAGAAAGAATTGGGATCAATGGTTCAAAAAGTTAAGAAAAATCTCGTCACGCGTTATAGCTACCAATCAAGATATTATGCTGATATCAATGAATTAAAAAGGAAAATCCTTAACAGGACTATTATTCCACATCAGGTAGAAATCCAACCCGGCCCCATTGGACGAGACATCTGCTGGCTGAAATGTCCTTATTGCTATGGTCATACCGCTCAGGATTCAGGGGAAAGACTCACACCTGAACGTTATGTGACCATTATGAAGCAAATCGCTGAAGGAGGGGTCAAAAAAGTAATTTTCGCAGGTTATGCTACTGACCCGCTTTTCTACAATTATATAGAGGATATTGTTCAGGTAGCCTTGGATTATAACCAAGTAACAGGATTTCATACCAAAGCTATAAATATTTCTGACCGTCTAGTGAACCAAATTACTGGGTTGAGTATTGCCCCCTTGAGCTATTTCAGTATTAGTGTCGATGCGGGCAATAACGAATCTTACAATAAGGTTCATGGTGTACCTCAGAGCCAAGCTAAACTTTACGACCAAGTGCTTTCTAATATTGGAAGATTGGTCCATGCGCGCGCGCAAACTCAATCTCCTTTAGATATTAGCGCAACCTACCTACTGAATCCATTAAATGACTCTTCTGAGGAAGTTCTGAAATCTATCCATGATTTAAGGGAGGCTGGAGTTGACCTTATTCGGTTCACGTTCCCGCAAGTGCCACGAGGGTATTCCGTAGGTCCCAGCGACTCAAATATTCCCTCGTGTGATAAAATAACTGAAAATATGGCACGCCTTCGGCCTTTGATAGAGAAGGAAAATGATAGCCAGTGCCAAGTATTGATTCTTGATTTAGATAGGGTGCATGACATTTATGATGTTCCCAGATCCCTACCATGTTTTGCCAGATTTATTTTTCCAAGCATTGGTTTTGATGGTTGGCTATCTCACTGTTCTGAGTCTGCAGCACCTCATTTCAGAGATTTGGCAATGGGCAATCTGCAGGAGCAAGATTTTTGGGAGGTTTTTTATAATTATGATGTAAATGATTTTAAAGGGGGCCTAAATGTTTCTTGCAATAAAATGGAACAACTCAACTGCAAATGTGATCGTAAAGAACATGTAGTGAATTCTCGGATTGTAGAGAGCGGAGTATTTGACGACCTTGTCTGAATCTAAGCCGCAGGTGGCAATTTTAGGTGCCCGGGGAATCGGTCAAGTACATGCTCGCTTGTTTCAAAAGTCAGGGGCCAATGTTTGCGCTGTTTTGGGTTCTACAATGAGAACTGCAGAGCAGGCAGCCGAATATTTACAGGAATCTCTGGGCATTTCCCCAAAGCCATTTGACAACCTGGAAAGGCTGATTACTCAAGCCAGGCCTGATGCCCTATCCATTTGTACTCCACCTGAATGTCATTTTCAGCAGATTCTGACAGCCTTCAATAGCGGAATACCTGTATTTTGCGAAAAGCCCTTAATATGGGAAAAAAACCTGACCCCTGAGACTTTAGAGGATAGGCTACATCAGTTGAGTAGGTATCAGAAAAAAAATCTATTCCTAAATACCTGCAATGCTTATTTTCTGGAACACATTATAAAAAAAATAGGAAAGCCTTCATCTATCAACTCCTTTTCATTTAAGTTTTATACCCAAGGTCCTCACCGAGGAAAGGATATTGGGGTGGATTTGCTACCACACGGATTATCTTTGTTGATATATCTATTGGGGTATAAAAATATTACCCGTGTGTCCCAAAAAGTGGAATTGAATTCCTATCAGTGTCAATTTCCCTATGGGGATTGTCAGGTGTCTTTTGATTTTCAGGAAAGAGACGGTGGACTAAAACATTTGGCGTTTTCGATAAATGGTCGTGAATTTACCCGGGTTCAAAAAGGCGAGGGGAAGACTTATAAGGTTTTTTTGAAAGACTCTGAGGAGGGAAGAGAAATTGAAACAGTCGATCCATTTCAAATATATATTTCCCGTTTCCTTGGCCAGGTAAATTCTGAGAATTTGGAAGAGGGAGAAAAATTTGCCGAAGGTGTTGCCAATTTGCGTATGATGTTTCAATTGTATTTTGGATACTTTAAATGAACTCTATCGAAAAACCTGTAGTGGATTACAGCCTGATCATACCGGCGTTTAATGAAGAAGTAAACATTAATCCTCTGGTCGACCGAATTGAAAAAGTGTTGTCAGGATTTTCATTTACCTATGAAATAATTATTGTCAATAATGGCAGTTTTGATTCGACTTCCCTTGTGTTGGAAAACCTTCTTAAAACTTGCCCAAGATTGGTTGTGTTAACGCTGACACGAAATTTTGGCTATGAAGGTGCCATTATCGCTGGGATGGAAAATGCCAAGGGAAAAAAAATCATTATTATGGATGGAGATCAGCAGGACCCGCCGGAAGTCCTTCCAGAGTTTATATTTAAATCTGAGGAGGGCTTTGATATTGTATATGGAATTCGGTCCAAGCGCACAGAAAGATGGTTAGTGGCTGCTCTAATAAAACTTTACTACCGATTAATATCTAAAATAGTAAATTTTGATTTACCCAAAGACGCTGGCAATTTTGGGATTATGACAAGTGAGGTTGTCAAAGTTATCAATCAATTGCCCGAGCGTAATAAGTTCATCAGAGGACTTCGTGCCTGGTCAGGGTTTTCTTCAGTAGGTATAGTCTACAAAAGGGCCGAGCGAACCCATGGTTATTCAAAGTTTTCATTTTTTTCCTATTTTAACCATGCTTTAAATGGTATCACCTCATTTTCGACGGTCCCGCTTAGATTATTTACTTACATGGGAATAGTGGGGATTATTCTTAGTCTGCTTGGTGCTTTGTTTTTTATGGTTACCAAAATTAGTGAGATGATGGGGGTAAACTTGGTCAATTATAATATTGCAAGCGGTACTACCTCTCTGGTGATTGTATTATTGACAGGTATCAGCCTCAACTTTTTGGGTTTTGGGATTGTTGGGGAATATGTGGGAAGAATATTTGAAGAGGTAAAAAGCCGGCCTCACTATCTTATTCAAAATATCGCCTATGGTGAGGAAATGAAGTCAAACGATAGTATTTAACCAAGGCAACAATGAAAATAGTTTTGACGCCGTCCGACAAACGGGCGGCGGTGCAGGGGATGTATGAGACCCATGGCGAATCAATCGTTCGAAGTTGTGCCTAGGTGGGGCTCGCTCGTTCTGCCTACTACCACTCCCCGCTGGATTGGCCAGTCCGTGATGCCGAGGTAATTACCGCGTTCAATGAGTCGGTTGGGGCGTATCCATGTTGGGCCGGCTGGAAATATATCGATCGCTTCCACGCTTTAGGACATCTCTGGAATCACAAGCGTATTTATCGCATCTATCGGCAGTTGGGCTTGAATCAGCCTCAACGCACATAGCTGCACTTATCTGCTCGGGCCTCTCTCCCGGTGTTTGTATCTAAAGCGCTGAACGAAGTGTGGTTAGCCGATTTCATGAGCGACACCTTATATCACGGCCCTCATTTTCGGACATTGAATATTCTTGACGACTTCAACCGTGAGGTATTAGCTATTGAACTGGATATCTCCCTCAGAGCTGAGCGGGTGGTTTGAGTGCTGGAGCGACTGAAGGCTAACCGGGGGGTACCTCATATGCTACGAGGGGATAACGCCCAGAGTTTCTGGCGTAGCAGCTTCAGGGGTGGGGCAAGGCGAACCGCGTGCTGATTTGCCATATTCAACCCGGTCGGCCAACACAGAATGCTTTTATCGAACGCTTCAATCGCACCTTTCGGAATGAAGTCCTCAATCTCTAGCTCTTTCGCAGTTTAGACTAAGTGCGAGAGATCATGACGAATTGGATGAGGGTCTACAATGAACAACGCCCTCATACTTCACTGCAGGGGGCGGTACCCTGTGCTTATGAAAGGACACAACCCCAAAACCCTACAATTCAACTGTCCCCTTGACGGGGAAGCTTACAATCATTGATGAAATTATGTAGAGTTATCACCTTTTGAAAATCATAGTGCATAAGAACCGATGTTGTGGACTAATATAAAATAGATGAGGAAGGCAATGCCTAAAAAAGAAAACCTGGTTGCTAATTGGAATAGGGCTTATAAGGATTTATCAACTTCATATGACGATAGACTAATTACTCCAAATAAGATAATGACTTATGTGCAGAACCAAATCGTACACGAACACATACGGCATTTCTTGCAAGATAAAGATAGCCCAAAGATTTTAGAAGTAGGTTGTGGCGGGGCACGGCAATCACTTTTCCTTGCTTTGGACGGTTATGATGTTACTTGTGCGGATAGTTCACCGGAAGCGATACGTTTGGCCCAGTCAAATTTTGCTTCACGAAATGCAAAAGGTGTTTTTGTTTCTGATGATCTTCTCAATTCCAAGCTGTCGGCAGTAACTTACGATTGTATTATGAGTTTCGGTTTATTAGAGCATTTCGAAGATATTGGACCGGTCATAAATTCTATGACCAATTTGTTAAAACCAGGAGGCATTCAAATCCATTGTGTGATACCCAAAAAATTCTCAACAGAAAGTATTATGAACTGTGTTTGGTTTCCCGCAAGGTTCATAAGGAATATCATCAGAAGAAATTTTAAAGACATTCTTAGGAAGAGCTTCAGGGACTTTCCGCATTATGAAAACACTTTTTCGGCAAAGGAGTATTGCAGAGTTTTTAGGGATGCGGGTAATCAAATATTGAAAAACGAAGCAGGTGGCATTTTATATCCATTTATTGGTCAACTGCCCTTCGGCATTAATGATATGATCGCAGCAAAATTTGGTATTAGCTTAGCAGATTTGATAATTCGGACGTCCAGAAGTGAATCAAGAGTGCCTCACTTTCTTGCGTGTTCATTTCTTATCGTTTGTCGGAAGGATGAGCATTAATCCGTATGAAACAAGCCATTGTAATTGGTGTAGATGGGCAAGATGGTACATTGCTTTATGATCTGTTGTTGAAAAAAGAGTATTCAGTTGTTGGAATCGCAAGAAATCGGGTTCAAAGTTCCAGTGCGACTAGTTTTGATCAAATTGATATTCTACGGTTCGATCAAGTTTGCCATCTGATCAAAAAGCTGCAACCCAGTGAAGTGTACTATTTAGCCGCTTTCCATCATTCATCCGAAAATCTGCCAGCTGACAATATTGAGTTGTTGGGAAATAGTTATCAGGTAAATGTCGCTGGTTTGGCAAATGTTCTGGAAGCAATAAGAACCTTTTCGTCTAAAACACGCCTCTTTTATGCAGCTTCATCGCATATCTTCGGTGAGCCAGAAGAAAAAATGCAAAATGAAAATACTCCCATTAGGCCTAATAGCATATATGGGATTACAAAAGCAGCTGGTTTGGCACTGTGCCAATTCTATCGTTCTGAGTTTGGTATTTATGCAGCGGTGGGTATCTTATACAATCATGAATCTGAATTAAGAGCTGAGAGTTTTCTATCACAAAAAATTATTAAAGGAGCAGTTAGCATTAAGCGTGGGAAACAGAAGAAATTAGTCCTAGGAGATTTACATGCGATAGTTGATTGGGGATACGCCTCAGATTATGTTCGGGCTATGCAACTTATTCTGAATGCTAAATTTGCCGATGATTATGTCATTGCTACCGGCGAACCCCATACGGTTTTAGATTTTGTTCAGACGGCTTTTGGGCATCTTGGATTGGATTGGAGTTTGAATGTTGAAGAGGGTCAACACATTGTTCGTAAACCCAGTTTTTGCCGTGTTGGCGACTCATCGAAGTTAAAAAAGAAGACGGGTTGGAAACCATCAGTGAGTTTTGAACGAATGGTTGAGCTGCTTCTTACTCATGAGGAGGTTGAGTGTAATGTATACCAAGATTGACCGGTGCCGTATTTGCGGTAATGAAAACTTGGTGAATGTATTAGATCTCGGGGAACAGATGCTGACGGGGGTGTTCCCGAAGTCAAAAGACGCTCCTGTGGCGATCGGTCCTTTACGTCTGGTTAAGTGTGTAGGGGGTGATAAAGCTTGCGGTTTGTTGCAACTTGAGCACTCCTTTGCTTTCACTGATATGTATGGCGCGAATTATGGCTATAGGTCTGGTTTGAATCCAAGTATGGTGAAGCATCTGCAAGCAAAGGTGAAGCGTATCTATGAAACGGTATCAATAATATCAGGGGATCTGATTGTTGATATTGGCAGTAACGATAGTACGACCTTGCAGGCGTATTCTACGCCGGGGCTGGATCTGGTTGGTATTGATCCGACTGGAGTAAAATTTTCTGCTTATTATCCTGAGCATATACAATTGATCCCTGATTTCTTTTCGGCAAGCCTGCTACGGGAGAGTTTCCCTGGAAGGAAAGCAAAGGTCATTACATCATTTGCTATGTTTTATGATTTAGAAGATCCGGTGAATTTTATGCAAGACATTCATGAGCTTCTCGAAGATGACGGAATCTGGATATTTGAGCAGAGCTATATGCCGACAATGCTTAAGAATAATTCATATGATACAGTATGCCATGAGCATTTAGCGTATTATTCACTTCAGCAGATAAAATGGATGACTGATCGTGTTGGTTTTAATATATTGGATGTGCAGTTTAATGATATTAACGGCGGAAGTTTCTCTGTCACCGTCGGTAAGGCCGGTTGTAAGGAGGCCGTGTCAGAAGAGGTAGATGCTATTCTTGAGGAGGAAAAAGCCATCGGCTTGGATACACTATCCCCTTACCATGAATTTGCCAAACGAGCTGCTCAAGCAAGGGAGCAACTGCTATTATTTCTTCATAAAGCTAGATCTGAAAATAAAAAAGTAGTTGCTCTCGGCGCTTCAACAAAAGGTAATGTTATCCTCCAATATTGCGGGTTGACTCAAGCGGATATTGCCTACATAGGCGATGTTAATCCTGAAAAATATGGTTGCTATACACCGGGCACCTGGTTGCCGATTATTTCAGAAGATGAAGTTTTGGACATGGAGCCAGATTATGTAATTATTTTGCCTTGGCACTTTAAGAGGTTTTTTGTGGAATCAAGAAAATTTGTAGGTTGCTCATTGGTCTTGCCACTTCCGGAAATTAGAGTTTTAAATAAGAAGCTAGACCCGGTCTCATATGGAAACTAAGAACACTCCCTTGTTGTCATTCGCAATACCCACCTATAATTTTGGAAAGTTCATTGCTGAAACAATAAGGTCCATTGAAGATGGCGCAGAAAGTTTTAATTTATCGCATTTTGAAATTGTGATTTTAGATGGGGGGTCAACTGACAATACTGAAGATATTATTTTCGATCTTGCCCGCCAATATAAAAATATAAGGTACACAAAACAAGCAGAACGCAGGGGAATCGACTGCGATATGAACACCGTCGCGGAAATGGCAATTGGGAAATACATTTGGCTTTTTGCCGCAGATGATTTGCTGGAACAAGGTTGGGATAGAAATATTGGGCCTTTATTAGATAAAGACGTGGAACTCATTCTTGTTCCCCCGATATTGTGCGATATCCAGATGAAAACACTGCATCAAAAACCAATGTTTCAGGACTGTGTGCCCGAAGGGCCGGTTGAATTTAATATCCAACAGGGAGATGCTTCGCTTCGTAAATATTTGGATAGAGCTATTAACGTAGAGGCAGTATTTAGCTTTATGAGTGCTGTAGTGGTTAAAGCAGACATTTGGCACAAACTGCCGGTAAGAGTGGACTATTTTGGAAGTTGCTGGGCGCATTGTGCGCGTTTAATGCCACTTCTTTATCGCAAGACAAAAATCATATACGTGAACCAATTTTTGATTAGAAAGAGATGCGGTAATGATTCCTTTATGGAAAATGGACTTATTTCCAGAATCGCACTTTCGGTTGATGGGTGGGATAGGATTATCAAAGAGTTTTTCGATGATGCGTTTCACAGGAAAGCGGTTTATCGTATGCTGCGAAAAGATTTGCCAATTTTGGCGTTTATTTACGCAAAGATTGCAGCTAATGAAATATGTGATATCAGACGTCTCAATTCGCTGATGCGTTTACTCTATGTAAAACGCAAACCCTCTTTGGCCACAAGAATCAATTACATGTTATACCGGCTTATCCCCTCAAGTGTGGTGTTGAATAAAATAATAAGGCCTCTACTGCCAGTGTTGACACAAATGCGGCGTAAATTAAGGTTTGTATAAAGCGAATATGTGGATGAGTAAAATTATAGATGAATGAAAATCAGTTCAAAAAAGCCGGCCAGCTTTTTGAGTTTCTGGAAGAAGCCAAACTAAGTTCAAAGAAGAATCTCAAAGCGGAGTTCTGCCTTGGACAAGACATATCTCTCTTGGAAGTTGTGGCTTCGTATATGGCGTTGTACCGATTTCCTCTTTTATTCTCAAATAGTGGTGCTACTTTGAATTGGCGTGAAATGATAAAATATTATTTCCGTCCGTATCGCGGAATACTTGCGAAATATAGAGATTCCGTAATTTCATTTTCTCGCCGAACTAACACTGGATGCTCCAGTTGGCCGCAAGGTGGTCAAACAGCCTTAGTTTTGGGCTTTGTGCCAACCTTTTATCGCGATACTTTACGTCCAGTGGCTGAATCCCTGGCATCAAAAGAAAGTATAAGAGTAGTTGTCATAGGAGAAAATGAAAATTGTCCTGTAATTATACCTGACAGCGAGAGAGTTAAAGTTCAATCTTTGTGGAGCCATTGGGACAATGAGGTAGAAAAGTTATCAAAGAGTATGATGAGCCAATTGCAAGCAGTTCAAAATACTTTTTTAAACGGAGGACAGTTTGCGGCAGTGGCACAAGCAATGGGAGAGGATTTTAGTAGCTTTGCCCTGATGAGAGAGTTTTATTGGCTTTTCTGGCGCGAGTTCAAACGGTTGATCCCTCAAGTGGCTATCGCCAGCCATATCCTAGATAAGCACCGCCCGGCACTGATTATTACTGCGGATGGCGCTGATCAGCGTTGCAGGATCTATTCTTTGCTGGCCCGAGAAAAGGGTATTCCATCCTTACTTGTGCAACAAGGTCTTACAAGGAAAGAATATCCAGAATGGAGATACTTCTGCCAAACTGCTGTTGCGGTAATGGGGGAGCAATCGTCTAATGATATGATTGCACAGGGTGTTCCTTCAGAAAAGATTACGATCACTGGGCAGCCTGGTTTTGATCGGCTCATTGTTCCGGAATCTGATCTTTGTGTGCGAATCCGATCAGAACTCGGCGTGATGAAGGGAGAAAAAATGATCTTATTTGTCTCCCAACCTTATTATGTAGGGGCATTCAATTCTTACAGAATCCGTCAGGAGATGGTCCGGGCCATAGTCCAGGTTTGTGATGCGATGAAGAATACCATCCTGTGTGTCAAACCCCACCCTGGTGAAGATGTGCAGGATCTAAAAAGGTTGATTGGGAAAGAATCCCAAGCAGTTATGATTGATAAAACCAAAGATATCGTTCCCCTGGTGAAGGCCTGTGATGTGGTTGTCACTTTCTTTTCAACGGTAGCACTCCAGGCGATTTACGTCGGTCGTCCGGTTGTTAATGTGGCTTTTCCTGGAAGTGGGGGGGGGCAGCTGTATGAGAAAAGCGGCGTGACCTGGGTAGCCCGCTCACAGGATGAGGTCGAAGAGCACATACGAACACTGACCAGTGAGGGTAGAGATAACGAGATTGCGTCAAGGGAAAAAGCCCGAAAGAAATTTTTACTTGATAAAGTCTACTTGCAGGATGGACAGGCGACAAAGCGTGTTGTAAAAATGGCACTGAATCTAATCCAAGCTAAGTAGCTGGTTAAAAGCATAAAATCTCCTCCCTGAGAATAGGCTTATAAATGACATTTTCCTTAAAAAATAGAGCGGTGGCTGTCACACTCATTAAAGAAGATGTCTCTGCGGGCCAACCCTCCGTTCCTTATGTGGAAATATGCCCCAGGATATTCAATCTCTAGAGGTTGTGCCATGGAGGGTTCGATAGCATATATAACATTATGAGTGAAGAGCAGTCTTGACCCCGTTTTGGGGTGTGAGATTGATTAAGATCCCTCCAGCAGAGGATCAAACACTTCGAGAAATTGACACCGATGAAAGTCGGTGTCTCGTGTGTAGATTCGATGGATACCGTGCTCTTTGCATCAGAGCTGAGGTATGCGTGTCGTGAAGGAAGCTCCCGGAGAGATGCGGAAGGTTTTGGAACTTAGGTTCTAACTCCAAGTACAACACTTCTGGCCCCAATCGGCTAGGGTGTTGCCATGAACAAGAAATCTTATACCCACTTGAGTTTCGAAGAACGTGAGGCTCTGAGCTTGGGAGTGACCCAAAGCCAATCATTGCGCACGATGGCCACAGTTTTAGGCCGAACACCGAGTACGCTGATTCGGGAGCAGGCCCGCTACGCATCCCCCCGTTGGCCGTATCGGGCGTGTACTGCCCAGGCCCTTGCGACTGGCCGGACTCGTGTGGCTCGGCGGCCGCGAAAACTTCGGGATCCCTGGCTGTGGCGGTATGTGCAGACTCAGCTGCTCCATGGCCATTCGCCCGAACAGATTGCTGGCCGTCTCCAACGGATCCTGTCGATATGCAGAAACGCCTCTCGGCTGAGACGATTTAAGTGGGACGGTACGTATTACCCCGTGGCGCCTTGCGCCTTGAACTATTGGCTGGCCTCGGTCGCGCGGAACGGATCGGCGCGGGCAGATCCCCAACATGACACTGTTGGCCGAACGTCCCGCCGAAGTCGCCACTCGCACCGTCCCGGGGCACTGGGAAGGTGACCTCATAAAGAGGGCTCGCAATGGCGCGGCTGGAGTGGACGGATGCACAGAGTGATTGTGACGGATCAGCACGAGATTTTCCTTTCCCCAGTCTTGGAGCCGTTGGGCGATGAATTCTGGACCCTTATCCACCAGAATCATGTGGGGCAGTTCACGTTCAGCCTTCAAGGACCCGAATCACTCGTTCGGCTCGCAGGGACGTACCCACTTCAACGGCTAAGGCTTCTCGATTAAAGTCATCGATGATATTGAGGGTGCGAAACCGTGTTCCCTGATACAAGGCATCGCTCACGAAATCAGCCGACCAGACTTCAGTGGGCCCTTCTGGCACAAACACCGGCAGCGAGGGACGAGCGGGTAAGCGGCGTTTGGTCCGTCCTGGCTGATTGAGCCCTAACTGCTTATAGGTGCGATAAATCCGCTTGTGATTCCAGGGATACCCTAAGACCCGTAGGCGAGCGATGTACTTCCAGGCACCCCACCGAGGATGCCCCTCCATTAACTGATTCAGGGCTTCAATGACTTCCCGGTCACGAGTGTGCCAATCAGGGGGCGCTTGGCAGTACGCCGACCGAGTCAGACTCAGCGCGGTACACCCTCGAACGATCGAGACGCCATGGATTTCCTGCATGGTGTGCACCGCCGTCTGTTTCTCAGTCGGCGTTAGAGTTTTTTTTTAGATCAGATCCTTTAAGGCCAGATTCTCCAAGGCCAGATCGACATACATCCGTTTCAATTTTCCCAATTCGCCCTCGACTTCTTTCAGGCGCTTGAGGTTTGACACCTTCAGTCCACCATATTTCGCCTTCCAATTGTAATAGGTCGCATCGCTAATCCCATGCTCCAGACAGAGGTCTTTCACCTTGATACCCGCATCGGCTTGTTTCAGGATGGCGACAATTTGTTTTTCACTGAATCGAGTCCGTTTCATAAGAACCTCCTGGATGAATTTTGTCAGAACGCTCTACTTTTTACCTGTCCTCAATTTGGGGAAGCTTACAATTATGCCTCGCCTACTTGACATATTTTTTCCATAAATATAGAAGTCATCCTCGAATTAAATTTTTAAAATATTGTTTTTCTTGAATTTTATCTGTAAGTGAGAGGGCGAAGCTGTATCTTTCGGCAGTAATACCTAATTTTCCAAATAGTCATCCAGCGGTTTCATAGATCTAATCACCCCATGGACTCAACTAAACGTGCGTTAATAACAGGAATCACCGGTCAGGACGGTTCTTACCTCGCAGAGTTTTTGCTAGCTAAAGGTTATGAAGTTTATGGCATAATCCGCAGGTCAAGTTCATTTAACACGTCCAGGATTGACAAAATATTTCAAGATCCACATACGCCTAACTTGCGGTTACACCTGATGTATGGTGACCTTAACGATGCCAGTTCCCTTAACAAGATCATTCGTACTGTTCAACCTGACGAAATCTACAACCTCGGCGCCCAGAGCCATGTCCGGGTTAGCTTTGATATCCCAGAATACACTGGGGAAATCACAGGCTTGGGAACGGTGCGACTCCTAGAGGCCATTCGAGAATCTGGTCTTAAGCCAAAGTTTTATCAGGCTTCATCTAGTGAAATGTTTGGAAAAGTTCAGGAGATTCCGCAGCGAGAAACCACCCCCTTCTACCCCAGAAGTCCATATGGTGCGGCAAAGGTCTATTCCTATTGGATGACCGTTAATTCCCGAGAGGCCTATAATCTGTTTGCCTGTAATGGGATCTTGTTTAATCACGAATCTCCACGGCGAGGTGAGACCTTTGTGACTAGAAAAATCACAAAGGCCGCGGCGCGGATCAAG
>JAJDBA010000154.1 GCA_029261675.1 Nitrospinaceae bacterium | reverse complement strand
CATCATCACAAAAAATCCTGATCTCAGGAGTTGAAACCGCCTTGGGAAGTTGATCAACCATTTCCCCCAAACTCTGGTTCGATGCAGAGACAATCTGCACCAATCGGCAAGCAGCAAACATGGCGTCATCGTAACCAAAATAGTTATCCGCAAAACATATGTGTCCGCTCATTTCTCCCGCCAGAAGGGCTCCAGTTTCGAACATCTTTTTCTTGATCAGAGAATGGCCTACGGCAGTCATGACCGGGATTCCACCATGATCTTCAATATCGTTAAACAAATGCTGAGAGCACTTGACTTCTCCGATGACGATTGCCTTCGGATGCCGCTTTAACATGTCTCGGGCAAAAAGCATCAAAAGCTCATCCCCCATGATCATGTTTCCCGCCTCATCCACCACGCCGATACGATCCACGTCTCCGTCAAAACCAATCCCCAGATCTGCACCTTCTTTTCTAACAAAATGACTCAGATCGACCAGATTCTCCGGCACGGTAGGATCAGGGTGATGATTGGGAAAGTTTCCGTCCGGTTCACAATAAAGCTCAATGAGATCTAAACCTAAACGCTTGAGAAGTTCAGGCCCAACCAGGCCGAAACATGCATTGCCTCCATCCACCACCACTCGAAGAGGGCGAGACAGGGTGGTCCGCTCGATCACTGCCTGAATATAATCTTCCCGAACATCCCCTTTCCAGGTTCTTCCCTGCCCCGTTTCAAAATCGTTGGTTTCAATCAGAGTGTGTAATTCTTTAACGGCGCTCCCATGGATGGTGTGGATGCCCAGGCAGATCTTGAACCCGTTATACTCCGAAGGATTATGACTCCCCGTAATCATCACTCCGCCCTGGAATTCCAGATGGTGCAAAGCAAAATAAAAAACAGGGGTGGGAACGAGGCCAATATCTATTTGATGACAACCGGTAGAAGTGATTCCGCATGATAAAGCTTCTCGAAATTCATCGGAACTGTTTCGTACGTCACGTCCGAGACACAAAAATCTAGCCCCTCGCCGCCGCATGTAGGTTCCAATTGCCTTTCCAATTAATTCCACGGTTTCCAAGGTGAGATCAATATTGACCAAGCCGCGAATATCAGACTCTCGGAAAACCGAGGGATTGATTGAAACAAGCATAAAAATTTCTCTCCAGTTAAACAGCCGCTAACTCATCAATTTGTACAAGATGGCAGGATGTGTAATTCTGCTCCTTTTTCTTCTCTTTCCGTACTCCAGACCAGTTCAAGAACAAACTTCTCTTTTTCTTTTTTAACAATAGCTTCAATTTCTACATCAACGGTGTTTTGAGGTTTCAGAGTTACAAATTCCTTCCCCTGCTCAATACACAGAGTCCCTGACTTGATACCCGCAACTATATTCTCAAGGCACTTCACCACTTGGTAACGCTCCAATTTATCCTTGACTAACAAGCGCTTCTTAGGCCTCTTTGAGGAATGGGAATTGGATCGTTTTTGAGGTTTGTTTAAGGGATTTAATGATGAAGAGACGATAGCTTTAACATCATTAGATTTAATAGAGGGTGCTTCGACAGAAGAAATTTTATCCTTCGCCATAGCTTTAGTAACGGTTTTACCTTGGGTGGGTTTATCCTTGGTGGATTTCGCGCTTTTTCCTTTCGAAAGCTTTAATCCGGTTTCAACTTTTTTTTTTACAATATTCTTTTTGGTTGCTTTTTTATTATCCACGACAAAAACCTCCTCTTGCTGGTCCATTCTTATTTAGTAATGGACCAGAGCTTCCCGGAACATAAATTACAAACTTGTAAGTGATTTCCAGGTTAACGGAAACTTACTCTATTATAAATGAAATCTTTTTTAAGAAGCTGCTGCTTCTTCAGCCGGCTCTGAAGACATAATACGAAATTCAATTTTCTCCATTTCTTTTTCCTTTTCACTTTCATTTTGCCAGCTCAGTTCCAACGCCAACTTCTCTTTTCCTTTTTTCATCACAGCCTCAATTTCTAGTTCTATACATGCTCCAGGCTTCAAGGTGACAAGGTCATCGCCATGTTGAACGCACATGGTGCCCGTTTTGAGACTGGCAACAATATCCTCAAGGCAAGAAATAACTTTAGCCAATTCCATTTTTTCCTTTAACACGATGGTTTTCTTTTCCATTTTAGGCACTCCTTTATTTTAAGTTTACAGCTAAATTAGGCTTCCTCTTCGGACGCCTTCAATTTTCAATTAATTTTATGCATGCATCTACAGCTTTTTGAAAATCTACACCCCCACTGATTTCCAATACTCGACACCCTCGCAATTGCTGCAAGTAAGCTTCCTCTGAAACTTCGGGCTCTCCGACATCATCTTGCGAGCTATAAAATAAGCCGAGAGACTTCATAAAAGCCTGTAGAAGATCCCGCCGTTCATTCAAGTCAATTAGGTTAAAGTTGGGGGGCTGACCATTTGGTTTCCAGTTCAGGATGACCAAAAGGTTCATATCCGCCGATAAAACAAATCGTCCGGCCCCGAAACACTGGTCGATAAAAACGTCGTACTTGTGTTCCAGGTTCCAAAGCATTTCTTTCGTAAGATCTTTAAACCCCACCTTCTCATTCTCTGGAATGACTTTTTCCAAATCTGGATTGTTCAAAGCCGTTCCGGGGTTGATGCGCGGAAGCTTGGGAATGCCCAACATTTCGACGCTTTGATTATTTTTTTTCACCAGCAACCGGTCATTACTGATGAAGTTTCCTCCTCGGCTCATTAAATGCAGTGCCAGAGTGGATTTCCCCATCCCTGAGAATCCTGCAAAGCCAATTCCTTTACCTTTCCATTCAATTCCTGCGGCATGGGCAAGAAAATACCCCTGATCGACTAGCCACTGAATATATCGGTTATTAATAAAATTGATGACCTGATTCGAATTTTCAACCGCAGGTCCCACTGCAAGGTGTTGACCGCCTCCGAAAAGAAAATGCATACCGGTGAGCCGCTTGCGCACAATCCGGCCATCTAAGAAATCATCATATTCTTCCTTGATTTTGGATTTTCCGGGATCTGGTTGTTTCACCGTATAAGAATAACCCATATCAAGAACAGGAGCCTCAATGGCCGTGACGCTAATATGCGCAGAATCGGAACTAACCACGAAATCCTTGTAGTAATGTTTCAGATCCTCCAGTAATTCTTTTGAATTGCTTACCACTTCTATACAGCACCCCCCAAAGAGAAGCTGGATTTGGTGATCAAGAGTGAACTGGCTTTTAATATCTAAAATACTATTAATTACGCTTGATTGCATTTTGTCCCTCTGTAATTTTACTTAATACATATTCAGAATAAATTTCCGCAGCCCTCATGTTACAAGCATCCAAGAGCCCACGGAACCCGCCGAACGCCGAGACCTCAAACACCAAAGGTCCATCCGATGTTTCGACCAGGTCCACACAAGTAAAATCAAGATTGAATAAAGCTTGGGCTTTATGGGCCAATTCGATAACCTCGCACGAGGGAGAATACGGTTCGTACTTCCCTCCCGAAGCGGTGGTGGTGTTCCAAGAGTCCTTCTTTGCCACTCGTGAATAGGTGGCAAGATATTCCCCTCCAAGAAAAACCAATCCCAAATCCCGTCCCGGAATGGGAACGAGTTTTTGAATATAAAGAACCTGGTTTCCCGAGGCTTTATAGGTCTTAAGCTCTTCTCGCAATCCATTGCTGTACCCCAGCAGTTTCATGCCTCTGGCTTTAGATGTGTAAAGTGGTTTTAGGATTGCTTTACCAAAATCTTTTATTACTTCTTCAGCCTGATCTATATTTTCAGTGATCACCGTGGGCGGAATAGGAATATTTCCCTGCTGCAAACGCACCGTGCAATGCAGACGATCTAAAAGTTGCAAGATACTTTCTGGACGAGAAAAAAACTTCACTCCCATCCCAGACAAAAACCGCAATATTTCCAACCGGTCCTGCAAATCGGGAGAATATTCCGCGCCCAGTTTTTTTATGATGATCGCGTCCAGTGTTCCCAAGTCAAGATCACCGCATCGAACTTCGTTCGTCACGAGATTCATGGAAATACATTCCATGTCGATGAGAACTCCAAATCCGGTTCGATCTTTTAGGACGGTTACCAGTTCCTCGCTTGACCAGTTTCCTAGAAGTCCGACAACCCCAACTTTCATTCCATTCATATCCATTTGGTTTCCTAATAATAAAGAATTGCTTCAGGGAATTTGAAGTCGGACCAGGGGCTTCCCTCATGGCTAACCACTTTCTCCAACAGGTATAACGATCGCAGGCGCATGGCTTTAGCAAACTCGTCGTTAAATTCAAAACGGGTTGATGTCAAAAATGAACGGGCCAACCCTAATGCCATTCGGGCTTGATAAGTCGTGTCATTATTTCTCTTGGCAAATTCTTTGCCAAAATTAAAAAAGTCAGCGATGACACTGTCCAAACGATTGCGGGTAGATGAGTCGAAGATAGGCTGTCGGAAATTTGAAGCAATGAATACAGATAAATCCTGCACGTAATCCTGGTTTTCAGAACGATACAAATCGATAAAATGAATGTGTTTCTTTTCCAGGTCATAGAGGACGTTGTCAATATTAAAGTCCCCATGAATACGAACAGAAAACGGTGCATCCAGTTTTTTTTCCAATTCACGCCCCACGATCAGAAGGTTTTTTAAAGAAACCGTGCAAACCTGTCCTATCTGCATTTCATGAGCTTCAAACTTCCGGTGTACCTTTAATACATCATCGAGTCGGGACTGCAGCTGCTCTAGGAAATAAGCATTTACAGGTTTTTCCTTTTTAGTTTTCCCCCAGATATCAATCAGAGTCCGCTTTAATTCTGAAATCATGTCATTGAACAAACCTGACTGGGGGTGCAGAATGGCCTGTTGAATGGTTTTTCCGCTAAGAAACTCCACTAAGATGGATGCATTTTTCCCGCTTTCATGGTAATTGAAAACCTTAGGAGTCAACCCCGGCTGCACTTTCTCCCAGGAAAGAATATTCTCATACTCTCTTTTCAATTTTTTTATTCTGCCTTCCTTGAAAATAACTCTGAATTCATCACCTGTCTTTTTTTTCTGATTTTCAATCCGGCTGATTCGGCACCCAGACCTAGTCTCCCAGATGGATTTGATGGAAAGGTTGGCAATGGTATCCAAGTTGCCTTGACCATCGATAGAATCCTCCAGGGCCTCAAAATCGTGAATCCTCAATTTTTCCCCCAGCGCCGCAAAGATGACGGCTTCTCCGATGTTTAGGATGGAATCTCCCATGCGTTCCAGATATTTAATGATAAAAAGTAAAGTCACCAAGTTTTCGGTGTTTTCTCCAAGTGCCAATTCCCCGATTATTCGCTGAAGGTTTTTTTTAAACAGAAAATCGATATTGTATTCAGAGCGGCAGATTTTTAATGCTTGGTTGATATCCTGTTTTCTAAGGGCTCGGTCAACCCCTTTTAGACCTTTTAGGAGTTCATCAAAAAAATCCTTGTAGGTAATGCGCTGAATAAATTCGGGATCATCCAGGTAAGCCAGCTGGGACACGATACTCACCGCATGGTCGCCTATGCGCTCCAGGTTTATACCGATGATGTTTACAGCCCGAATAAGGTCTAGAGCACGTTTGTCTAGATGATGTTGAGTGAGATGGCTGTAATAACATTTATTTTCGATAACACTTTTCAAATTATCTATGTAGTCATCACGTGCTTCTATTCTTCCTACGAGTTGGGGATTCGGCTTGCCAAGTACTTTTTGAGTGTCCTCCAGCTGTTTTGTGACCTCCAGAATCATAAACTTGAAATTTTTATCGATCCCTTCATCTGAAAGAATTCCCTTTGTTTTAGGCATTCTCCGTTACTTCTCTTTTTTTGCCGCTTTAATTTCTAAGAGTTCTTCTTCCGCTTGCTTATCACCCTTATCGACGGACCAACTGATCTTTATCTCGAGCTTGACCTTTCGCTCTTTACGTTTGGCTTTTACATCCAGAGTCAAAAGTCTGCTAGGCTCCAGAATCATTTTTTTCTTTTTTGTACCCAAATAAAGGCGCCCCGAGCTTAAACCCTGGCTCAGAGCGTCCAGATACTTCACGATAGATTCAGGATCTTGGAGCGACTGAAAGGTGAACTCTTCATCATTGGATGCCAATGTACTTCTCCTTTTTTTGATAAAACTTAGTGGCGGATGCGGAATATGTGATAAGGATAATAAATAGTATATATGACAGTGATGTGAAAAGTGATTTATATCACCGTTGTCAATTTAATCACCTGATTAAGGTCAAACATTTTTACTAATGGGTAGTCGGTACTGATGCCGAGTATCCGGGCATCCGTACGAACGATAGTGACTGCACCTCCCAGGCCTGGCAAGTCTTCCAGGTCACGGGTGTTACAGTCGACCGAAGCATCACACTCGAAGTTTAATAAACCATTACGCAATGTAATCTGCTGTCCGTAGAGCAGGCTGCGATGGCCATGGATGATGGCAAATACCCCGGCAAGATTAATGTCAGCCAGGCCCTTTTCGGTAAATGGCAGGTCACTTTCACGATACTTGGTGCGAAATACGTTGCCCAGCGGGCCATTGTAGAGATCAAACAGATCGCCTTCTAACGCGCGTTTGTAATCAGCATTTAAACCTTCGACGCCGCGCTGCCTGATGATCTCAGCAGCGACATCATCGACGCCAGCGTGCAACATCAGAAAAGACCCCGACCGATGACACAACGCCATCTCGTCGAAATACCATCCGAACTCGCCATCCTTATCGAGAAATAACTCTCTCGCTTTGCTCAGTGTCGAGTAAACCAAGGCAAGCGACATTCCTATCTTTTTAGAGCGGAATTCAAATTCAGAGACCTTCTCACGAATACGTCTCAGCTCTTTCGCGATCTGTTTTTCTGTGAACATGCCTGCAACAGATTCAGGGAACTGCTCATACCAGTCTTCATCGGGGAATAGATGTTGCCGAACATCATCCTCAGACATATCATGTTTGTGCGAATGATCGCCGCCAGCAAGATAGGTCTCGTATATCTCCTTGAACAGGGGCACGGTCTTTTTGCCCATGCGCACGAACAGATGCGCATGGCGCGGGTCCTTGCGGCCAGCACAGGTAAGACCGATGTGAGTGCGTAAATCGTGATTGCCGGCCAGAACATGCAAGTCCGGACCTAGTTCACGCAACTTGGTCAGTACACGAAACAGTCTTAAGTTATCCGGACCCTTGTCAAAACAGTCCCCACCGATAATAAAAAATGCCTGCTCGCCAAGTGCGGTCAGGGCAAAATCATTATCGTCCGGGCCGGTTTTTTTGACGCCCCCGGATGCGACCAGCGAGCGTAGAAAAGCATCCGCATCCGCATGCATATCAGAAAAGAACAGGTGTGGCTGATCAGGAAAGACCCAAGGTTTATCCCACGCGTAGCGTTTTACCTGTTGGGTGGAAACGGCAAATTCATCATGTGGCTCATAGATACGCGCCGCCTTTTTGGGGATAGGCCAGGTTATACACTCGGTAGGTAAGTTGCCGCCCAGCCATTCTAGACCGCTATAGTCAGAAATAAACTCACATCGATGTTTACGACCCGTCTGGTTCATGACAATACTCCATCTCTTCTCAATCAATCCGGATTTGAATTTTGTTTTTTACGTATTTTCCATTCACCACCAATATGGCGCCATTTATTGTTGTCGAGGTGATCATTTAAGCGTTCGAAATAAACCGGGTGGCAATGAAACATAGATAGCGCTACCGCCTGCGTTGTCGTGAGCAAGCCCATCTGGACTGCAGCATGTCGGAAAGCCGCTCCGTGACCGACAAAAATCTTCAGGGTGTTTGTTGATATCTCTTCCGCTAAATTGCCTGTTGTTCCGGCAATATGCCCCATGACGCGTTCACCCGCCTGCATCAGAGACTCCGCTCCCTGTAGCGGTATTCTGAAATTGCTATCCGACTTCCATCCCGCAGGTAGCGGATCATAGCGAGGATCCTCAGCTATAATTTTCTCTATCTGTTCAACAGTAAGATTGGCGGCGCTGCCTAAGCAACGTTCCGCCAGACTTTCAAAGCTTTCGACTTCCACTTTGTTAATGCCAAGTTTCTCTAGTTCTCTGGCAACAACAGTAGCCGTCTGCCACCCTCTTAACTGGAGTGAAGAATCAATTACAGGGTAAATGTCCCAGTTTTCGCTACTAGCTATATTAGTTAAACCCTCAGCAGCATCAGCTGCTTGCTTCATTCCTCTGGCAGTTAGAGGGTAAGGTAAATGCGCACTCGGAACACCCGGAGGCTGTTGATACTCACCATGCCGTACGAAGGCCACAATCAATCTTGTCAAAATATTCACCTGCAATGTAATACACTTGAGCAAAGCTGCTCATGAGCAAATATCATCTTTTTTCTTTTGTTCACGGTATCTATATTGACATATTCTTAGTCAAACTCACGGTTCTGTCGCATTAACTCCATTCCAATCAAAAATTATTTAGCTGATTAAAAAGACTTGAATCCGAGTATCGGTTTCATCACTCGCTTCATTCCCGATGCTCCTATTCCACAATCTTATTGAAACATTTAATCTAATAGACAAACCACCATGGGTATTTCCTTTTTAATGTTGATTCGTCAATCATTACTTTGTTGGCGCTTTTTTCATCATCATTACCTTTTCAGGAACGCTATTGGATTGCAAGGTTTTGTCAAAAAAGTGTTTAGCAGCCAGTTGCCGCCTTACCTCCAGACTCTTCTCGGAGAAGTCCCGGATCTCCGGTTTTGACAACGGTTAAGGTTTTTTCGACACCTCATCAGCGGTTCACTTGCGTTCATCTCCTGAATGCACACTTGACGCAGTCTTATTTTCCCCACAACGCTTACCACCATCGCTCTTTACCACAGCAGCTTGGGGTGGTTTCAAATCTACGCCCTCACGTCGATCTCGAGAGACCTACTCTCATCTTTTGTATAGCACTAAGATCCAGGGATCTTCTTCATGGCACACCAGAACTTTAACCTGCTAGATAGGTTGCCGATAACGGCGTACTATTTGACCCAGAATTGTCAGAATGAATTTGTACTTTATTGTTCTTTAAAACTAAACAATACTTAGCTTGATAAGAATATTTACCGGCTGTGGTAAATTTTGTACGCTGATTGACAATTATAAGCAAGTCTACTCACTATTGGTATGCCTAATATCCTCGCCACTAATCAAATAAATCACATTTTCAGCTAGGTTTCTAGCGTGACCACCGACTCGTTCCAATGATTTTAAAATTAGTACGATATTGATTGTATGTCCAACATTACGAGCGTCTTCTAAGATAAAGGTTGTAAGTCTTCTCAGGCTCGATTGAAATTCTTCATCAAGGTCATCATGACTGTTTAACAGCTTTTCAGCTCTCTCCATGTCAAGAATATCTAGCGTTTCAATCGCTTCTTTTAGTGACGCACATGCAAGTTTTCCCATCAATCCAATATCGCGGAGCAGATAAACACTGGGATTGCTACGCCCATTGTCGTAAATGTTTGTAGCAATATATGCGATTCGAGCGGCTTCATCACCAATGCGTTCAAGGTCAGTAACCATTTTCGAAAATGCAATTATTGCACGTAGGTCACGAGCCATCGGGCTACGTTTTGCCAACACTTCAGTTATTCCGCTGTCTATTTTTTTCTCTAAAGAGTCTACTTGGTATTCCCTTTCTTTTACGACACGAAAAATATCCAAATTTTGTTGCTGAAATGCTTCAAGAACCACCTGAACCTGATCATGAACAAGCCCGGCCATCTGTAGCAACTCAACATGGAGATGATGCAATTCACCATCAAAACGCTGAAAAGTATGGCCTTCGAGTCGAGCAGACATATTTATTCTCCATAGTTTTCTTGAAATATCTAACCAAAACGGCCTGTAATATAGTCTTCTGTTAATTCATGTGCGGGCTTTGTAAAAATTTGTTCTGTCGGGCCGACCTCAATTAGGTCACCCAAGTGAAAATACGCAGTGCGCTGAGAAACACGTGCAGCCTGCTGCATGGAGTGAGTTACAATTGCGATCGAATAATCAGTTCGTAACTCATCCATCAATTCTTCAATTATTGCAGTGGCAATCGGATCAAGTGCAGAGCAAGGCTCATCCATGAGGATAACTTCCGGATTGACTGCAATCGTGCGCGCAATACATAAACGCTGCTGTTGTCCGCCGGACAGGCCCGTGCCTGACTGATCAAGCCGATCTTTAACTTCATTCCAGAGTCCAGCTCTTTCAAGGCTTGTCACCACAATCTCCTCCAACTCGATTTTGTCTTTAGCCAGGCCATGAATACGTGGGCCAAAGGCAATATTTTCGTATATTGATTTTGGAAATGGGTTTGGTTTCTGAAAAACAATGCCGACCTGCGCACGCAACGGCACCACGTCGATAGATTTGTCGTTAATATCCTGACCATCCATGATAATTTTTCCC